>CAKSOR010000065.1 GCA_934477985.1 uncultured Eubacteriales bacterium | reverse complement strand
CCCTCCATCACGAGCTCAATTTTCATCTGCCGCCCGGTCATTCCGACCGCGCCGAGAGTGCCGAGCTCATTTTTCCGTCCGGCGACCGACGTCACCGACGAGTTGATTATGTTGAGAATCCCGACGAGGAAAATCAGCGCCGAGAGTCCGATCCCGCCGACCCGCATCAGGTTCGCGCGTTCAACCATCGCTGTGTAGCCGTCGAGCCTTCCGGTCAGACGAAATGAATTCGAGACGACCTCATAGCTGTAGCCGCCGACGTAATCGCCATTCGAGCGCGGTTCATCGTCAACCTCGACCGCGGCGTCGTCGATGACGCTTTTCAGCTCCGTGCCGAGCGCTTCATATTGATCGTCAGCCGCGTCGATCAGCAGCTCAACAGTTGTCCCCTCCCCGAACCGCGCCAGAAACTCGCTCTCGGGCAGGTAAAAGACCGCGCGGTAGAGCGTTGTCATCAGTAATCTGGTGAGCTGATAGGTCGGGTAGACCGGATCATGCGGCAGGCTGATGATCCGGAAGGATTCGCCGCCGAGCGTTATTTCTTCGCCATCGTCAAAATAACTGAGCCCAAGTCGGTTTCCGCCGCCGTCGGTGACGCCGTTCAGCGTCGACGGATCGTAGATTATCGTCCCGGGCTGGTATTCACCGACAGTTTCTCTGCCAAATTGAATTTCATTAAAGCATTCGTCGGGCAGCGAGACAATCACCGCCTCAACCTCGCCGCAAAGTGCCTCGCTCAGTATCCGGCTCATTCCGAACCACGCACTTTCATCGCTCATTTCTCTGAATTCGCTCAGCTTTCTATCCGGGAGACTGAGCTTTTTCAGTTCAACCCGCACCTTATGGCACTCCGCGACGTTTCCAAGCCCCTCGATTCTGCTCACCAGACTGTCCGGCAGGCTGACTCCGCCGTCGATCCGCGCGAGAGTTGTCTGCACACCGTCGACACCGGCGACACCGGCAACCCTGAAATTCTCAGTGATCTGGAGCGTGTAATCGAACCGCGGCGTCTGCGCTTCGGCGAGCGCGGCGATGTAATCGGCGGTCAGTCCGGTCAGCAGGAAAAGCGTCACCGACATCGAGACCGAGAGCGCGGTTATGACCGTCCGCCTGCGGTTGCGCGAGACCGACCAGCGCGAAAGGCTGAAAATGTCAGGCGTGACCGGCTTCGCGGCGTTCTTTTTCCTTATGAACCGCTTCGGAAGATCGTTTTGCGGAGTATAATCGACCGCGCCGATCGGCGTCAGCTTTTTTAGTTTCGAGAGCGGGAAAAGCGCCGAGAAGATCAGCGTCAGATACGAGAACACCAGCGTCAGCGCGAAAATTCCGGGACGAGGCGAAAACTCGAGCGAGCTGAAGATCGCGCCCGAGAATATCGGCGCCATTATCTTCCAGCCGACGAAGTATCCGAGCACCAGCCCGGGCAGCGCCGCGACGGCGAAGATCACAGAAGCGCCTGTGACGATCAGTTTTTTAATCTGCGAGCGGGTCATCCCGACGACCGAAAGGAGTCCGTAGTCACGCATATCCCGCACGAGCGCGATCGAGTAGATGTTGCCGATCAGCAAAAACGCGCACAGAAATATCACAGCAAACGCGATTACAACCGCCGCCGCGCTCGCCGGATTGACCAGCTCGTCGACACCAGCGGTGTAAGCCGGGCTGACCGTGCCGACGATCCCGTCCGAGATCCGGAATTCGGCAAGACTTTCGACCAGTTTGTCATATTTTCCGGTCACATTTATAGAGTTATCAAAGCCGACATAGAGGTTCGGTCGCTGAATGAACCTGTCCTCGAGCTTTGCGGAATACTTCGTCAGAGCCCTGATCGGATGGTCGGCGCGGCATGTGAAGAACCCGCTGACTCCATAGACTATCCGCTCGGTGCGCCCGATGACGCTTCCGGAGTTTCCGTCCGGGACGACGTTCAATCTGATTTCAAGCTCATCGCCGACTTTTACGTCCGGAAAGACTTCCGGGTCGACAATGATCTCGCCGTCTTCAGGAAATCGCCCCTCGGTCAACCCGCAGTAGAAATGCTTGAGCGAATCGGCGTCTTTCACCGCGACGAGCGCGTTTTCGGTGTCGTTGCCATCGACCGTGAACGAGCCGCAGGAGAGCAGCGGTTCGACGCGCTTCACGTGGTCGACGCCGAGCATGCGCTTTGTGAGCTCCCCTGTGTCAGCCGAAAAGCACCTCGCGCGCACATAGCCGTGCAGGTCTGTCCCGGCGTAGAGCTTCATCATCTCTCCGTAGACCGAGAACATGTTGACTGCCGTCGAGACAACGACCGAGAAGAGCAGAATTGTCAATACAACCGCCGCGATTATCACGGCGGTGCGGTATTTTTTCGCGCGGATGTTCCGCAGTGCCAGCCTTGTGACAGTGTTCATCGCGCGCCTCCATTCGTGTCGGAGACGATTCTGCCGTCCTCAATTCGTATCAGCCTTCCCGCCATCTGCGCGAGTCCCTCGTTGTGCGTCACCAGAACGATTGTCTGCCCGAACCTTTCGTTAAGCGAAATCAACGTCCGCGTGACCTCGAGACTGTTCTTCGAATCGAGATTTCCGGTCGGCTCGTCGGCTAAAATCAGGTGCGGCTTCGTGATGAGCGCCCGGGCAATCGCGGCGCGCTGGCGCTGACCGCCTGAGAGCTGGCAGGGGAGCGAGTTCAGCCTGTCGGCGATTCCGAGCGTCGATAATAGCTCCCTTACCTCGTTTTCATCGGCTTTTATGCCGTCAAGCCCGAGCGGGAGCGTGACATTCTCATAGACGCTGAGCTCGGGGATGAGGTTATAGCTCTGGAAAACAAAGCCGATGAAGCGCCGCCGGAAGACGGTCAGTTTGTCCGGCTTGAGCGAGAAAATGTCGACGCCGTCGATGACGACCTTCCCGCGCGTCGGGTAGTCGAGTCCGCCCAAAAGGTGCATCAGCGTGCTCTTTCCGCTGCCGCTCGAGCCGACGACCGCGACGAATTCGCCGCGCTCAATTCCGAGCGAGACATCATCTAGCGCGCGTATCTCGTCTCCGCCGTTCGGGTAGGTTTTCGTGAGTTCGTTTGCTTCAATAAACATTTGCAGCACTTCCTTTCATTAAAACTATATCACACAAACCTTTCGTCCGCGTGACAAAATCTTACGGTTTTGAAAGAAAGACCGAAAACACGCTCCCGCCGCCCTCGCGCTTTGCGACCGAAATCCGCCCGCCCTCAGCGTTCAGTATCTGCGACGCGAGGTAGAGCCCGATGCCGACGCCATCGCCCGCGGCGTTCTTCCCGCGTCCGAAGCGCTTCCAGATATTGCAGACATCCTCGTCGGCGACGCCCGGTCCGCGGTCGGCGACGTCTATCCGCACCGACATCCCGAGGTCAACCGCCGAGACCTCGACCACGCTTCCACGCGGCGAGTATTTGACGGCGTTCTCGAGAAGAGCCGACAGCGCCTCGACCGTCCAGCGATGGTCGAACCTCGCTTTTAGCTCCGGCAGGTCGCAGGTGATCTCTGTTTCCTTCGAATCGGCGCTCGCGAGCACCCCGCCGACCGCGGCGCAGATCAGCTCGTTCACGTCCGAAACCCCGGGGCGGAGATTGCCCGAGATCAGCCCGCACTCGCATTTCGCGAGCCTTGTCAGCGCGTCGAGCAGGAACCTCAGCCGCTCCACCTCGTTTGAAAGCGGCTCGCAGCCGAGCGTCTCGGCGTACATCAGAATCGACGATAGAGGCGTCCTACACTGGTGCGCAATGTCGGCGGCAAGCGACGAGAGATCGGAATAGCAGTCGGCGAGCTTCTTTTCGCGCGTCTCGAGACTCTTCAGATGGAGAAGCAGTTCGCGCTCGGTCGGCGTCATCTCCTCGTCGGTGACAAACGCGGCGCTGTGGTCGATGAGCTCCCTCAGCCGCCTGTCATACGCCCTCCGTCCGCCCGTGAGCTTCACGTAGCCGACCGTCAGCAGCGCGGCGAGAACCGCGGAGCCGAACAGCACGGCGTCGCCTGTGAACTGCCGCAGGAGAAAAGCGCCAACCATCAAAAACAGCATTAAAATAATGTAGAGCGCCGTCATTCCGAGTCACCGACCCACATGTAGCCGAGTCCGTAGACCGTCCGCACACAGCCCTGTGAGAGCTTCGCGCGCAGGCGCTTGACCGTGACCGAAAGCGCGTTCTCGTCGACGTATTCCTCGGGGCAGTCCCAGATTTTCGAGACGAGCGACGTGCGCGGAATTATCTGCCGCGGGCGTTTTGTCAGCTCTGACAGCAGCTTCTGCTCTGAAAGCGTGAGCTGCACCGCCTCGCCGTCCTTATAGAAGCGCATGTTCTCGAAGTCGAACTCGAATCGCCCATCGGCAAAGACTTTCCCCGAGCGGGGTCTCGAGAGCGCGGCGTTTATCCGCTCTTTGAGCACCATCAGCGAGAATGGTTTCTTTATAAAATCGTCCGCCCCCGCCCTGAACGCGCCGACCTCGTCGATCTCCGAGTCGCGGACGGTGAGAATGATCACCGGAATTCCGCGCGGCGCGAGCTCGCGGCAGAGGTCAAAGCCATTGCCATCCGGGAGGTTGCAGTCGAGCAGGACAAGGTCGGGCGTGGTTTTCGCGAGATAATCGCGCGCCGAGCCGAGATCAGCGGCTGACGCGGTCGAAAGCGTGCCCGACGCGAGCGCGGTTTTCAGTCCCTCGCGGAGGGTCTTGTCGTCTTCTACAATAAGCAAAGTGTTCATTTTATCGCTCCTGATTGTTTGTTACTACTATTATAACAGAAAACCGCCGGGATTGCAAGTCCCGGTGGAAAATTCAGAAAAGAAATAAAAATGTCGCGGCGAAGGCTGTCAGCGTGCTTATGACCCCGATCCGGCTGCTTTTCTCCTTGAAGACGAACCGCCCTACCAGCGCGCTCAGCACGACCGTGCCGCCAGTCACCATCGGGTACTGCACCGACGCCGGAAGTTCGGACGCCGCGAGCAGCTGCAAGATGTACGCGATGCCGTTCAAAGCGCCGTAGGAAGCCGCGAGCGGCAGGAGTTTTCCGACTCCGAAGCCCTTCAGTTCAGGCTTTTTCCCGGTCTTCAGGCAGACGCAGACAAGAACCGCGGCGCTCAGCAGCCCGCTTATCAGATTGGTCAGAATCGCGAAGCCGCACGAATCGACGGTCGGGCGGACAGTCTCGATCTGATGCAGCTTGGAGATAACCGAGACGAAGCCATTCGCTGCGAAAACTATCACGCAGAGCGCGTAGAACAGCCCGCCGCCCTTTTTCTTCGGTCCGACCGCCGGGAGCGCCAGCGAGAAAATCAGCAGAGCGACTCCGGAAAAGCGGCAGATAAGCGAGACCATACTGAGCTCCGCGGCGTCGCCGAGCAGGATCATCCCCCAGACAAACGGCAGAATCATCCCGCCGAGCATCAGGAACATCATGTAGACCGAATAATCGCCGAGCGAAAATATTCTGAATCCGAGCAGAGTATATGTCAGGCAGAGTGAAGCCACCCCGAACGCCGCGAGCAGCGAAAAGCCAGTGATTTCGAGTCCGAAACCGTTCAGGCAGAAAAGTATCAGCGCGCAGAACAGACCCGCGAGCGCCGTGTAGAGCAGCGATTCGCGCATACCCGAGCCGTTCTTCGACTGGTAGAATTTGTTCTCGGCGAACTGCACCGCCATCAGAATGACCGCGGTCAGAAGCATTATGTAGAATTTCATTTTGATTCTCCTTTGGGAAATCGTTTTCCCGATACGCGACGCCGAGCCCGACGCCGCAAAGGTTAATTATAATAGTAAGGCAGATTGCTCTGCATGACGAGCTCCGGCTTTATGTGCACGCTGCCGACCCGCTCGTCGCGCATCAGAGCGAGGAGCTGCAAGACGCTGACCCGCGACTGCTCGCGCTGATTCTGATAGATGACCGCCGAGAGCGAGCCATTTTTCAGACACTCAGCCGAGCGGTCGAAGATATCGACACCGATGACCCTGACGCGCCCGGCAAGCCCTTTATCCGATAGGCATGCGCAGACCGCGGGCGAGACGTAGGACGATACGAAAATGCCGTCCGGGCAGCCGCTCTCCACGATTTTTGAGGTGACCTCATAAGCGGTGCGCATGTCGTCGAAGCTGTCGTGGATTCCCGAGACGGCGACACCGCGGTGAGCCGCCTCGGCCGAAAATCCCTCGATATTCATCGAGTGAATGCTCGCCGTCCGGTTGCCGACAATGATCGCCGCGCGCTTCACGCCGGTGAACGCCAGAAATTCCGCCGCCATCCGACCGACCATCTTCTCCTCGACCGTGACGCTCGGACAGAAACCCGGGTCGACCGCCAGCTGCAACGCGACCTTGCAGAGACCCGGCGAGGTGATCTCCGCCCGGCAGGAGTCAAAGCCGTAGGTCGGGATGAAAATCATTCCGTTGACGTCGCGCCGGAGCGAGTTGAATTTCTCGATGAAATCCGCCCGGTCGCCGAGCCTGTACGACGAGAGCGTGTATCTGAAGCCGAACGCCGCGTATTCGTCGAGCGTCTCGGTCAGCCCGTCGCGCAGCGGCAGGAGTACCTCGGGCGGGTTTAGCGGCATCACTATTCCGATGTTCTTGTTCTTCCCGGCGAGGAGCTGAGCGGCGCGGTTGGGCTTGTATCCGAGCCTTTTCGCGGCTGACTCGACGCGCTTTATCGTGTCCGCGCCGATCGCACCGCGCCCGTTGAGCGCCTTCGACGCGGTCGAGATCGCCACGCCCGCCTCGCGTGCGACGTCCGAAATCGTTATCTTTTCCATGTGTGATCCCTTTCAATGAAAGCGTTTTCCCGATTATTATACTACCTCAGGCACGCGTTGTCAAGAGTTTTTTCGCTTTTTCGGGAAAAAATTATTTTTTTTCGCAAAACCCCTTGACAAATCCGGAATGTTGTGGTATAATATCATACGTTGAGTCCTGAGACCACAGGTTAAGGCGCGAGCGCCCCGGTAATGTTTTCCCTGTCGAGGATGAATCAATTATGAAAATTACCGTTTCGCGGATTTTTTTCCGCGGCGTATATGATCATTTTCCGATTCTTCTTCCAGTCTTCGGACAGGACGAAGGATTTTTATTTTCCGGAGGTGAAAACAATGCCAAGTGAGAAGATTTTAACTCAGAAGCAGCAGGCTGTCGCCGAGCTTACCGATAAGATCAAGGCGGCTCAGTCGGGTGTTATCGTTAAGTACGAGGGCATTACCGTTGCTGATGACACCGCTCTCCGCGCAGCCCTTCGCAAGGCAGGCGTCGAGTACGCGGTCGTTAAGAACACCATGACCGGCAGAGCTTGCGAAGCAGCTGGTTACGGCGATCTCAAGAAGGTCCTCGAGGGCATGACCGCTATCGCAGTCAGCACCGAAGACCCGGTCGCTCCCGCGAAGATCCTCAAGGAGTACGCGGACAAGATCGAATCATTCGAGCTCAAGGCCGGCTTCGTTGACGGAGAGGTTCTTGACAAGAAGGGTGTTGAAGAGTTAGCAGCTATCCCGCCGAAGCCCATGCTCGTCGGAAAGATGCTCGGTTCTCTTCAGAAGTCTCTTTATGGTCTTTGCTATGTTCTTCAGGCGAAGATCGACAAGGAAAACGGCGGAGCGGAAGCTCCCGCAGAGGCGTAATTCGCCGCGAAATTTATTTATAATTCAGGAGGTTATTCAAAATGGCTAACGAAAAGACCACTAAAATCCTTGACGAAATCAAGGAACTCACTATTCTCGAACTCGCAGATCTCGTAAAGGCACTCGAAGAGGAGTTCGGCGTATCCGCCGCTCCCGTAGCAGTCGCAGGCGCAGCAGCTCCCGCTGCCGCAGCAGCTGAGGAGAAGACCGAATTTGACGTCGTCCTCACCGGCGCTGGCGCTAACAAGCTCGCTGTCATCAAGGTTGTCCGTGAGCTCACCGGTCTCGGACTTAAGGACGCTAAGGATCTCGTTGAGAGCGCTCCCAAGACCATCAAGGAAGGCGCTTCCAAGGAAGACGCTGAGGCTATCAAGACCAAGCTCACTGAGGCTGGCGCAACTGTCGAACTCAAGTAATTTCGGCTTAACAGCAAATCACACGATCGTCAGACATGTTCTGACGACCGTGTTTTTTTGTGTCCGCGAGGGAATGCGTGTTTCGCAGCCGCCCGAACGATTGTTTTACCATCTTTGCCTGAATTCGCGCGGCGTCATGCCGGTCGCCTTGCGAAAGGCGATCAGAAAATGCGTCTGGGTCGAAAATCCCAACTCCGCCCCGATCTCGCCGCAGGTCTTGTCGGTCGTCAGCAGCAGAGTCTTCGCCCGGGTGATCTTTTTGTCCATCATGTAGCGGAAAGGCGATTTGCCGACGACACTCTGGAAAAGCCGCCCGAAATACATCGGGTTGAGGTGCAGCTCATCCGCGAACTCCTGGAGCGTGTACATGTAGCCCGGACGCTCATCGATCATCCCGAGCGCCCTTGAGATCGAACGGTCGATCTTCTTTGAGACCGGCTTCTTTGATGTCAGCCGCTCAAGCTCCGCGATAAGCTCAAATAACTTCGCGTAGACCATCAGTCCGCTTCCCTCCGGACTCCGCGCGACGCCGTGCGGTTCTGGATCTTTCGCGGCTTCGTCGAGCAGATCGGAAAAAATACGGCGCAGCGGCTCCGGGTCTTTCGGTCTCACAAAGGTTGGCAGGGAGTCGAGCGCGCGGCAGACAGCGCAGTCGGACGCCGCGATGTGAACATACATACATCTGTACGGAAGTGTGCAGCGCCGCTCAGAGCCGGGCTTCACAACAACCGCGAAATCAGCGCTGACCGGCTGATCGACGCCGTCTATGTGCAGTATCCCGCCCTCTTCCGACGGAAGCTCAAGCTCATAATAGGTCGTCGTGCGCGGAGCGGTCATCTTTACCCGCCAGAGATCGGACGTATCGTAGAAGCCCGCGCCGATAACAGCCGGGAAAGTGAACGTGTTTTCCATAATGTATACCTTTTGATAAAAGAAGTCTTGTTTATATATTGAAAAAAGCTCTGAAACGTGATATAATCATTATATCATCTTTTGGCTGAAATGTCAATAATAAAAAGGAGAATCGCTATGAAAAAATACGAAGTCGCCGGACACGTCCCGAGCTATCTGCCGGATGGCAAAAACTGGAAGCTCGTCTGGAACGATGAGTTCGACGGAACCGAGCTCGACCGCACGAAGTGGGACTACCGCCTCAACATGATGGGCAACCGCCACCGCACCTGGACCGACGAGGGTGTCACGCTCGACGGAAACTCGAACGCTGTGTTCAGAATCTACGAAAAGGACGGTGAAATCTGTTCCTCGCAGCTCCAGACCGGCTACAACTTCATGGACAACCCGACCCCGAAGGACGCCAACTGCGCGACCTTCGGCTCAGGCCTGAGCTGGACAATAGGAAAGCTCCATGAGAGCCTCTACACCAAGAAATTCGGCTATTTCGAGTGCCGCTGCAAGCTCCAAAAACACCTCGGCTGGTGGTCGGCGTTCTGGATACAGTCGCCGGTGATCGGCTCGACGCTGCATCCCGAGACGTCGGGCACTGAGATCGACATAATGGAGTCGTTCAAGCCGGGCAAGGTGATCAATCACTGCCTGCATTACGCCGGATACGGCGAGGATCGTGTTTCTAAAGCCGTCGGAAAGGGCGCAGAGGGTCTCGACCTCGACGAGTATCATACCTTCGCGGTCGACTGGGACGAGAAGGGCTACACCTTCTACATTGACGGCGCCGAGGACGGTCACATCGAGTGCGAAGTCTCACAGATTCCCGAGTTCATCCTGATCTCGACAGAAGTAGACGGCTACCGTCAGGCGGAACACATGCCGACCGACAACGCAAAGGCGGCGGCAAAGGCGGGCGACACGTTCGTCGTCGATTACGTGCGGGTGTTTGAGGGGGAATAAACCGCGCCGCCGACATCAGTAAGTGCCCCGCG
>CAKSOR010000064.1 GCA_934477985.1 uncultured Eubacteriales bacterium | reverse complement strand
TCGTCATAGACCTTGCCGAACATGAGTCCGCAGGCAATTCCCGAGAGAATATAGATTCCGACCGCGACGAATTTTCCGAGTTTCCGGCTCATACGCTCACTTTTCCTCGGGGACGAATTCGGTTATCTTATCAGGCTCGCCGATGTCGCGGATGAAGTCGAAGATATCCTTATCCCCGCCGCTGACGACGAAGACCGACGTCCCGCTCTCAAGCCGCATCGGAAGCTTTGTGTAAATTTCGCCGTGGTAGCTGACCTTTTCGTACTCGGCGCGCTTTATCTTTCCGGTATACGGATTCCAAAGCTCGGGGTTAAGCTCCCCGCGGAGCAGCACGTCGCCGTCGTAATCGGCCATCGTCGAGTTAGAGAAGAAATACACGTCGCAGCCGTCCTGCTTCTTGTGTATGTGGCCGAACACACCGCCCTTCAGCATCGCGTCAGCGGCGCCTGAATTGCGGTAAGCCGGGTAGATAAGGCTCAGCGCTCCGCAGTCGTCGAGCGTCGGCATATCGACTATCTCGACATCATACGCGACGTTCAGGTTGTCGAGAAGCTCGGTTATGACGCGGCTCTCGACATGATAGACTCCGTCAGCGCCGGTCTTGTCGGACGGGATGAAATACGCGACTCCGCCGTTCTCGTTCTTGTTCTCATAGACGTTCTCAAGCACGTCGTGCGAGTTGCCCTCGACTCCGAAAATCTCATAGATCAGCTTCGACACCTCTTCGTCGAGGTTCTTGCCGGGCATGAACTCGAACGCTCTTGTCGGTAGCTCGACAGTCGCGATGATCTTTCCGCCGCCGTCCCAGAACTTCTTGATCTTTCTGAGGTTGTCAAGGCTTATCATCGACATTCCGGGCATGATGAGCACGCTGAAACGCTCAAAGTTCACCGTGTTGTTAAGGTACAGCACGCCGTCGTCGGTGCTGACCTTCTCACTCATCACCTCGGGGTGGATGACGGTCAGGTCGTGCCCGGCGTAAGCCATTATGCTGTTGATCAGCGTCATGTAGTCGGTGTTCTCGGGTGTCTGCGAGAACTCAAAGCCCTGCGCCTCGGCTTCGTAGAGTCCCATCTGCGAGTGCACCGACTCGATCGGATAGAGCATCGCGATGTCGCAGATATGCCGCCCTCCGCGCAGCAGCGCCTGGCAGCGGGTCATGTAGTCGTTGAGCGCCGGGACAATGTCCTTGTACACGGGGTTGCGGTGCGAGACCTCATGCGGTATTCTCGCCTTACCCGACAGCCAGAGTGTGTGCGGGATCATGAAGTTCACTCCGCGAGAGAATGCGTTCATCGCCTCGCAGTAGAGTATACGCTCGTCGAGGACGGCGTAGTTTCCGTATATCTCGCAGACGACCGTCGCGATGTCGTAGTTGTAAGCCGCGCTCGAGGCGATCTTCAGTCCGTTGAAGCCGTACATATAGGCGTGCACTAAGTCGAGTCCGACCGCGCCGCCCGGCTTGCGCCACAGGAATCCGTCGCCGTAGACCCATGAGCAGGACGCGTCCTTCGGCTCGCTGACGTGTCCGGTCGACGCGAGTCCGTTGCGGCGGGTGAAGTCCCCGACCGCCTTGAAGAAGCCGTCGGCGAACATATGCGCGCGGCAGTCCATGAAGAGCGCCTTGTAATGCGCGGTGTCCTCGCCGATATCCTCCCAGAGCGCCGGATAATAAGGCGACGGGTCGAAGCCGTATTTCTCCTCGAAGACCTTGTTGAATTCATAGTCCCACATGCGTCGGTTCGTGACTCTGTACTGAAGGTCGTCATAGAAGGTCATGCGCACGACGTTTCCGATATATTCCTGATAGCGGTCGGTGAAACGCTTATAGGTCAGCGAGATGAAATCCATCGACGCGTCGTAGCTCATGAAGTTCGCGTAGCCGTTCTTTGCGGGAACGCAGACATATTCCTCGACGTTCCAGTTGCCCTCCGGGACGGTCCAGACAAGCGCGCCATCCTTTACGAAGTCACGCAGGTCAATGACCCTGCGGTCGTCTATCTCGACCGCGACAAGGCTCATCAGCTTTGAGCCCTCCTCGGCGTAGAGCGTGCGCTTTACCGTCTGTCCCTCCATGCACTCGTACTCAAAGCGCCGCAGGGCAAGCGCCGTCGACCGCGGGAAAACTCTCTCCAGCTCGCCGCCCGCGCGTCCGGTCGGGAAATCCAGGTCGTCGTAGAAAATGATCGACATATCGAGCTCGCGCGCCTTGTCGAGAAGCGCCTTATAGCTGTCGTAATATTCGTCGGTTCCGAACCCGGGCTGAGTTCCCTCGTGCCCCTGGGACGCTGAGACCGGAAGCGGCGTCAGTCCGCCGTAGCCCGACTTCTTGTAGAGGGCGATATTCTTAGCGACCTCGTCGGTCAGCTTTCCGTTCTCGGCAAAGCGCCCGTCCATGTGATAGAACGGCACGGGTCGGCAGTTCATAGGCATCGACAGAAAGTCGCGCCGCAGTTCCTTGTAATCCTTTGATGTTTTCGCGTTAAGCAAAATATATCAACTCCTTTGCTTTAACTGAGCTCTCCGCCCGTTCGCGGAGACTACCTCAGATTGACATGATACCACATCCTGCCGATTAAGTCAATAGTTTTTGGGTAAAATCTTGATTTTTCGCAGTTTGCACAATTGCCAGCGGTGATTTTTGTCAATTTTATACAGCTGATTTTCGGGCGAGATAGTTCGCATTGTGCAATTAATGTGAGAATCTTTGACTAAAATCGGATTTTATATTGACATTTAAGGTAAATAGTAGTATAATAGACATACTCGGCTTGACTTCTCAAAAAAGGAGGGACAGACATTGATCTCAGAGGTGAGAACTCACAATGGAACGCCGACTCTGTTTGTCAACGGCGAACCGATACCCGGATTCGCTTATATTACCTACCGCACATACAACGCTTACTACGATGACTTCGCCGGGATCGGCTGCCGGCTCTTCTCGCTGCCGGTCTTCTTTTCGGGTCAGACTATCAACGAGGTTACGCGCTTTCCGTCGATCGCGCCCGGGATATTCGATTCCGGCAAACCCGACTTCCAACGCTTCGACGCCGACATGGAGAAGATACTCAGAGCCTGTCCGGACGCGCTGATTTTCCCGCGCGTTAATCTCTCGCTCCCCGAGGTCTGGGAAAACGCGCATCCTGACGAGTGCTGCGATTCCGGCTACACCACGCACCACCGCGCCTGCTTCTCGTCTGAACTCTGGGCAAAGGAGACCAGACGGCTGCTCGGGATATTTCTCGATCACGCGATGAGTCAGCCCTTTTTTGAAAATATCATCGGCTTCCAGCTCGCCGGCGGAAACACCGAGGAGTGGTTTTCCTTCGACCAGCGCGGCTCGGTCGGAAAGCGCTCACGCGATGGCTTTGAAAGATATGTCAAAGAAAACCGGCTCTCCGGCACCGACGAGGAGCTGCGGCGATATTACTCGCTCGTCACGGCGGAGCGCATAAAGGAATTCGCGGCGTTCACAAAGGAAAAGACGAATCGGAAGCTCGTCGTCGGCTCGTTCTACGGCTACACGCTCGAGTGCACCGACTGGCGCTCCTGCCACCACGCGCTCTTTGAGCTGCTTGAATGCCCCGACATTGATTTTCTCTGCTCTCCGGTCTCCTACGCCTTTACCCGCAAGCCAGGAATCGACCACGCCTGCATGCTGCCGGTCGACTCGCTGAAGCTCCACGGAAAGCTCTATTTCGCCGAGAACGACACGCGCACGCATCTCTCAGAGGCGCCGAACTCCCTCCCGGCTTACAACTCGCCGATCTGGTCCGGTCCTGAGCCCGGAATATCCCGCGAGATCATCCTCGAGCACTTTTCAAGGGCGCTGACGCACGGTCACGCGATGTGGTGGTTCGATATGTGGGGCGGATGGTACGCCGACCGCGATTACATGGAGCTGCTTAAAGGCTGCTACGAGATCGCGCGCGACTCGCTCGGACGCGACTGCTCAAGCTCCGCCGGGTTCGCCGTCTTTATCGACGAGAGGAGCTTCTCGAAGGACGGCGCGGTCGGGAGTGTCGCCTATGGTATCCGCCGCGCGCTCGGATCTGTCGGCGCGCCGTATGACATTTATCTTATTGAAGACTACGAAGCCGTCAAAGCGAGGTACAAAGCCTTCATTTTCCTCCGCCCCGCCGTTACCAGGGCGCTTGACAGCGCGGTCTATGACGCCGGTGAGCGCGCTCTTGTGATAGACTCAGAGAACGCTTCGATAACTCCGGAGGAGCTGCGCGGCTTCCTTTGCCCGCTCGGCGTTGAGATAATAAAAGCCGACGCGGTCGTTTACGGATGCAATAGCTATACCTTCATCCTGTCGGACAACCCGACGCCGCCGGAGGGCTCGCGGCTGCTGCTCTCCGAAAGGAACGCGCGGCTGTATGGACGCACGCCGGGATGATACCCGCGCTTTTCACGACCCGCACAGTTTAAATCAAAGAGGTGATACAATGGTTGCACTCGATAATTACCCCTCGGGGCTGCTCGATCTTCTTGACAAGAAGGGCGTCGCCGAGGACAAGATAAGCCTTCTCGCCAAATGCGACATGAACAAGGAAGGCGCTCACTGCGACTGTTTCTTAGTCGCTACAAAGGATGAGCTTCTCGTCGTCTCGGGTATAATGACCCTGACCGGCAAGGAGCACAAGCACTTCGCCGGGGCGGCGGCCTCAAGGCTCGAGGCTCAGTTCAAGGAGCTCTCATACGAATGCCACATGCTCGACGATCTCGACGATTTCACGGTCGAGGAGCTGCTCTCGTCCGGCAGACTCACAGCCAAGAGCAAGAAGGACGACGCCCGCCTGTTGGTCGCCGTCTTCACGAACACGTCGAAGTCGGAGATGCAGCTCTTCTGCAAGTACATAAAGAAGGTCAAGGAAGGCAAGGAGTTCACGCTCGACGAGGAGGACTCGAAGGAGTCGCTTTTCTGTCCGAAGTGCGGCGCGCGCTACCCGAACCCCGACCGCAAGATCTGCCCGCGCTGCATGGACAAGGGCAAGCTGATGAAGCGGATGAGCGTCTTCTTCGTAAAATACACGAAGCAGATGATAATAATCCTCGCGATGCTGATCGTCATGAGCGTGCTCGGCGTCATCTCGCCGTATATCGGCTCAGCCTTCTACTATGACGAGGTCCTGAAGGAAGGCGGGGAATTCTACGGTCAGATTCTGCTCGTTTTGTCGATGATAATCGGCATGAGGATAGTCTCGGTCATACTGAACATGTTCAACGGCATAATCACGTCGAAGATAGCGGCGCTGATCTCATATGACTTAAAGCAGACTATATTCAACGCGATTCAGCGGCTCTCGATCAGCTTCTTCACCGGACGCCAGACCGGCGGACTCATGAACCAGGTCAACAGCGACGCGCAGACGATCTACTGGTTCTTCTGCGACGGATTCCCTTACTTCTTAGTCAACGTCGTGCAGATAATCGCGCTCGTCATCATAATGTTCATCCTGAACCCGCTGCTCGCGTTTCTGTCGCTTATAACCGTGCCCTGCTTCTGTATCCTCGTGAAATTCATCTTCTCGAAGGACGACAAGCTGCACGCGAAGCGCTATTCGAGCTCGAGGGCGATGAACGGCGCGCTCTCCGACATTCTCGGCGGAATCCGTGTCGTCAAGGCGTTCTCGAAGGAGAAGAACGAGGTCAGACGCTTCAACCGCTATTCGACGAGACTCGCGCAGAACGAGAAGAATCTCTCGGACTTCCAGAATTTAGCCTACCCTGCGGCGGACTTCTTACTCTACCTCGGAAACATCTTCGCGTGGGGATTCGGCGGCTGGATGGTCATAAAGGGAAATCTCACCTACGGACTTCTGGTCACGTTCATCTCCTACATGAACATGGTTTACAGCCCGATGTACTTCTTTGTCGACATGACCTACTGGGCATCCGACTGCTTCAACGCCTGCGCCCGGCTCTTTGAGGTCATGGACGCAGTGCCGGACGTCGTCGAGTCCGAGCATCCCGTCCCGATGGACAACATGCAGGGGCGCGTGACCTTCAACAACGTCGAGTTCTCGTATGTCAAGAACCGCAAGGTCATTGACGGCGTCAGCTTCGACATCGAGCCCGGAAAGACAATCGGCATAGTCGGTCACACCGGCGCGGGCAAATCGACGCTCGCGAACCTGCTTATCCGTCTCTACGACGTCACGGCGGGCGAGATTCTCATCGACGGAGTCAACGTCAAGGACATCTCCTTCGCCGATCTGCGAAAGAATATCGCGATAGTCTCGCAGGAGACCTACCTTTTCATGGGAACTATCCTCGAGAACATCCGCTACGCGCGTCCCGAGGCGACTCTGGACGAGGTCATCGAGGCGGCGAAGATCGCCGGAGCGCACGACTTCATAATGAAGCTCCCCGACGCCTACGCGACGCGCATCGGCTTCGGCTACAAGGATCTCTCGGGCGGCGAGCGTCAGAGAGTCTCGATTGCCCGCGCGGTGCTCAGAAATCCGAAGATTCTGATTTTAGACGAGGCTACCGCCGCGATGGACACCGAGACCGAGCGCCAGATTCAGACCGCGCTTGAGCGGCTCGTCAAGGGGCGCACGACTATAATGATCGCACACCGTCTCTCGACTCTCCGCGACGCCGACAAGCTGATAGTCATCGAAAACGGCAAGATGCCCGAGTTCGGAACTCATCTGGAGCTCATAAACAAGAAGGGCATCTACTACAATCTCTACCGCATGCAGGTCGAGGCGCTCAAGAACATAGGCATCGAAGCCTGAAATGGAGGAACACACAATGACAGAAACTACAGAAATAAAGCCCTCCGGCGTTCCGAACGAGCTGAAGGGCATCGTAAAGATACAATACCTGAACCGCGACAACACAACGCTGACCGAAAAGAACGGCTTTTTAGGACTCCGCGCAGTCATCGACAAGCCGGACGATCCGCTCTTCGACAAGAAGGACGACAAGCCCGACGACAAGAAGGATGGCGAAAAGAAGGATGAAAAGCCCGAGGAGAAGGTGCATTATCCCGAGGAGGACAATCTTCCAGAGGGCAAGATACTGAAGGTCGCCGACCGGATTTTCCTGTCAAGAGCCTTCCCGTTCGATATGCCGCACGACTACATCTCGGTGCTCGACAAGGACAAGAAGGAGATCGGCTTCATCCGCTCGCTCGATGATTTCGACGAGCCGCAGCGGACGATGCTGAAAAACGAGCTTGAGGCGAAGTACTACACGCCGACGATAAAGAAGATCTATTCGGTCAAGGAGCGCTACGGCTTCTCCTACTGGAAGACCGAGTGCGAATTCGGCGAGAAGAGCTTCACGTTGCAGGACACCTACCGGAGCATCATAAAGGCGGCGAATCCCGACGGTTCGGAAAGACTCTTCATACTGGATGTCGACGGCAACCGCTATGAGATACCCGACGTCGAACAGCTCGACCGCCAGAGCTTCAAGAAGATTGAACTCTATCTGTAATATCATCGACACCGAAAGGATGGTGAAACAATGCCGACAGAAACTATGGATAATGTCGGGCTCGCCGAACGCGAAGCCGCCGAAAAGCTCGAAAAGCGCCGAGAACTGATGTGGTCGAAGCTGCATGAAGCCGACCCGGATTTCAGGCGCGAGGACGCGGTCGTCATCTTCGACTTCACGCTGTCCGACCATGTGACCGACGCCAATCAGAACGACCAGCGGGTCGACGGAATCTGCGTGCTGACTAAGGACGCGCTGATAGTTTACGAGAACAAAAAGCGCGCGAAAGAGATAAAATTATCCGACGCGGAGGATTTCAAGATAACCGCCGGAGTCGGAAGCGTCACGGCTGACTGCAAGCTGAACGGCGACGACTACCTGATCTGCCGCTCTGACGCGTCGAAGACGGCTGAGTACGCCGCGATAATGAAGCGGATAAACAAATTCAAGACGACCGGGACGTTCAGCTTTGACTACGTCGATGAAATCGTCCGGTTCTGCGAGAAATGCGGGCGACCTCTGCCGCCCGGCTCATCGACCTGCCCTCACTGCGTCGACAAGAAGGGCGTCATGAAGCGGCTCTGGGACATCGCGAAGCCCTATAAATGGTATCTTGCGGTCTCGGTCGTGCTCTTCTTCGCGATAACCGCGGTCAACCTGCTCAACCCCTGGCTGAACCGGGTGCTGGTCGACGACTTCATCGAGTCGAAGAACCCGGAGAATGTTCTGCTGATAAACTTCATCGTCGTGATAATCTCGCTCGCCGGAGTGCATATACTGGCACAGTTACTCGGAATGATACGAAGCCGCGTGCTCGTCATCACGTCGAACAAGATAATCGTGAAGCTGCGCGAGATGGTCTTCTCGAAGATACAGATGATGTCGATCTCGCGCATTTCAAAGCGCACCGCGGGCGAGCTTATGAACCGCGTCAACAACGACACGTCGCAGATACAGAACTTCATCACCGGACTGATGCCTGACCTTGTACAGCAGTCTTTGATACTGATCTCGGTGTCGGTGATGCTCTTCGTCTACGACTGGCGGCTGGCTCTGCTGATACTCTTCCCCGCGCCGATCGTCGCGATGTCGTTCCGGAAATTCTGGAACTATATCGGACCGATGTACGGTCGCTCCTGGAACGTCTACTCGAAAGCCGACACGACTCTGCACGACATATTCTCGGGAATCCGCGTCGTAAAGGCGTTCGGAATGGAGAAACGCGAGTCGAAGCGCTTTGAGGACGCGTCAAAGGAATACCGCGATATCTCGATAAAGAACGAGAGAGTCTGGGCGACAATCTGGCCGTGGCTGAACTTCTTCATGGGGATCGGCGAGTTCTTCCTGCTCTACTATGTCGGAAACAAGATAATCGGCGGGACGATGACGCTCGGTGAGATGTCGCAGTTCTCGGCTTATGTCGGTATGATCTACGGACCGCTGAGATGGATAGCTAACCTTCCGAGAAGGCTTGTGCAGTTCTCGACCTCGACGGCAAAGGTTTTTGAAATCATCGACGAGAAGATCGACGTGCCCGACCGCGAGAACGCGAAGGACATCCCGATAAAGGGAACGATCGACTTTGAGAACGTTTCGTTCGGCTATGACGAGTCGACCGACGTGCTTAAGAATGTAAACCTGCACATTGAACCGGGCGAGATGATCGGAATCGTCGGACGCTCGGGCGTCGGAAAGTCGACTCTCATCAACCTGCTGATGAGAATGTACGACATCGGCGAGGGGTCGATAAAGGTCGACGGAGTCGATATACGCGATCTTTCGCAGGACTGCCTGCGGTCACAGATCGGAGTTGTGTTGCAGGAGACCTTCCTGTTCGCCGGGACGATATACGACAACATCGCATACGCGAAGCCCGACGCGACGCGCGACGAGATAATCACCGCCGCGAAGATCGCCGGCGCGCATGAGTTCATAATGAAGCTCCCCGACGCCTACAACACGAAGGTCGGCGAGAAGGGACACACACTCTCGGGCGGTGAGCGTCAGAGAGTGTCGATCGCACGCGCGCTGCTGCACAATCCGCGTATCCTGATACTCGACGAGGCGACAGCGTCGCTTGATACCGAGACCGAGCGGCAGATTCAGGAGTCGCTGCAAAAGCTCATCAAAGACCGCACGACACTCGCCATCGCGCACAGACTCTCGACGCTCCGTAACGCGACGCGGCTTATCGTGCTCGACAAGGGCACGGTCGCCGAAGTCGGAACTCATGACGAGCTGATGCGCAAGAAGGGCATCTATTACGGTCTGGTCATGGCTCAGAGACAGATGTCGAAAATGGCTCCGAAGAACAGCGGAAAGGCTGAGAAAGTATCTTGAGACTTGAGCACGGAAAAATAATCGTCCGCGACGCGGTGAAATCTGACGCCGGACTCCTCGTGGAATGGTGGAACGACGGAAATATCATGGCTCACGCGGGATTTCCGCGGGGACTCGGAACGACAGCCGCGAAGGTCGAAAAAGAGCTTGAGCGTCCGGGGCGGCTGATCATTGAATATGACGGCGAGCCGATCGGAGAGATGTGCTATGAGTTTTACAAAAAGGGCGCGAAAGTGCTCTGCTCCGGAC
>CAKSOR010000063.1 GCA_934477985.1 uncultured Eubacteriales bacterium | reverse complement strand
GCCCCTTCTCGTGCGCTCCGAGCGAGATCGCCAGCGCGCAGATTCCGACGTCGCGCTGGAACTTAGCCGGGTCGCCGAACTTCTTCGTGTCCTGGCAGATCACGATGAACGCCGTCGGACGGTGTCCCTCGGGCGGAAGGTGGAGCTCAGGCAGCGCCCCGCCCCACTTCGTCAGCGGCTGAACCTTCTTCACGTCCTCTCCGGTGACCAGCTTGTAGCAGAGCGGCTGCGTGTTCGCGGTGGAGGGTGAGAGTCTGGCGAGCTCAACCATGTCGGAAAGCTCCTCGCGCGTGACCTTCCGCGACTCGTCAAAAGTCCGGCAGGTGCGGTTCTCGGTGAATATTTCCTTCATTCGCATAGCTTTACCTCAGATTTTTCTCAGCTTGGCGTAGGTCGCCATCAGCTTCTTCGTTCCGACCGTCTCAAAGACGATTTCGTACATCCAGTCCGAGCCCATCGGCTTGACCGAAACAATCTCGCCCTCTCCGAACGTGATGTGCTTTACCTTGTCTCCGACCGCGAAGACCTCCTCGGACTTGCTTTTTCCGACATCGGCGGCGATCGAGGCGGGATTCGTCAGCTCCTTCGAGATGACCGGCTTGCGCTGCCTCGAAGAGCCCGGCTCGGGGCGCGGCATGTAGCCGAGATCGACAATCTCCTCGGGAATCTCGTCGAGGAATCTCGAGCGCGGGTTGAACTGCGTCTTGCCGAAGATCATGCGCTCGCGGACGTGGACGCAGTAGAGCTTCTCCTTGGCGCGGGTGATCGCGACATAGGCGAGTCTGCGCTCCTCCTCGAGATCCTCCTCGTTGTTCGCCGACTGGATGCTCGGGAAGATTCCGTCCTCAAAGCCCGGCAGGAAGACGACCGGGAACTCGAGTCCCTTGGCGCTGTGTATCGTCATCATGACTACCGCGTCAGCCGTTTCGTCGTAGTTGTCGACGTCGCTGACGAGCGCCACGTCCTCTAAAAAGCCTGTGAGCGTCGGCTCAGGGTTGTTCGACTCGTACTCAACGGCGTTGGAGATCAGCTCTCCGACGTTCGCGATGCGCTCAAGTCCGTCAAGCCCGGAGTTCTTCAGCATCTCGGCGTAACCCGTGCGCTCGAGGATTATCTTTATGAGCTCGGAGGTCGGAGTCGTCTCGGCGGCAGCGCGGAGCTCGCGGATCATGTGAACGAAATCAAGCAGTCTCGGCGCGGATTTCTGAATGAGTATGTAGTGTCCCGCGCGCTCCATTATCTCGAACGGAGTCTTACCTTCCTCGGCGGCGAGCTGGAAGACAGCGTCGATCGTCGACTCGCCGATCTTGCGCTTGGGCTGGTTGATTATCCTGCGGAGTCTTATCGAGTCGTTCGGGTTGACCAGCACGCAGAGGTAGGCGATGATGTCCTTGATCTCCATGCGCTCGTAGAATCTGACGCCTCCGAGCATTCTGTACGGCACGCCCGACTTCGCCATGTAGCTCTCAAGCGTGTTCGACTGCGCGTTCATCCTGTAGAGCACGGCGAAATCCGAGTACTTCCGCTTCTCGCGCGTGACGCCGTCGATGATCTTGTTGATTATATACTTGGCTTCCTCGTTCTGGTTCTGGAGCTTCTTTATGCGGATCTTGTCGCCGTCGGCTTTGTCGCACCAGAGATTCTTGCCCTT
Organism: uncultured Eubacteriales bacterium; assembly: GCA_934477985.1. Taxonomy (GTDB): domain Bacteria; phylum Bacillota; class Clostridia; order Oscillospirales; family CAG-272; genus Flemingiibacterium. The sequence goes on along the minus strand of CAKSOR010000063.1, from coordinate 8,416 downwards.
TCTGCCCTTGTTGTTGGCGATGACCGCGTTCGCCGCCCTGAGGATATTTCCGGTCGAGCGGTAGTTCTGCTCGAGGCGGACGACTATCGCGTCGGGATAGACCTTGTCGAAGTCGAGGATGTTCTCGATTGTCGCGCCGCGGAACTTGTAAATAGACTGATCGTCATCTCCGACGACCATCAGGTTGCGGTACTTTCCGGTCAGAAGCTGAGTCAGCTCGAACTGAGCGCGGTTGGTGTCCTGATACTCGTCGACCAGCACGAACTTGAAGCGGTTCTGGTAGTACTCACGCGCCTCCTGATTGTTCTTCAGGAGCACGACCGTCTGCATTATAAGGTCGTCGAAATCGAAGGCTGACGCCTCTCTGAGCTTGTCCTGGTAGAGTCTGTAGACCTCGGCGATCTTCGCCATGCGGAAGTCCGCGCCGGCGTCCATCGCGAAATCGTCCGGCGTCATAAGCCTGTCCTTCGCGTGCGAGATGACGTTCAGCGTCCCGCGCACAGGGAACATCTTGTCGTCGAGATCAAGCTCCTTCTGCACCGCCGCGACGAGCTTCTTCTGATCGTCGGTGTCGTAGATCGAGAAATCCTGCGCGTAACCGATCAGGCTCGCGTAGCGCCTCAGGATGCGCACACAGGTCGAGTGGAACGTGCCCGCCCAGATATCCGACGCCGCGGTATCGTCGTCGCCAAAGACCCGCGCGATGCGCTCCTTCATCTCGTTCGCCGCCTTGTTCGTGAAGGTTATCGACATGACAGCCCAGGGCGGAAAGGAGCCGTGGAAATACTCTGATAATACCGCCGCGATCTCGTCGCCCTCGAGATCAAGAGCGGCTTCAAGGCGCGCCGCGTCCTCCTCAGTGACGCCTTCGGGGAGCTCATCCGACGCGTAAGCGTTGCCAAAGCGGAGTATGTATGCAATGCGGTTGACAAGAACGGTAGTCTTGCCGCTGCCCGCGCCGGCAAGTACTAAAAGCGGTCCGTACACCGTGAAGACCGCCTCGCGCTGTTTTTCGTTCATATAGCCGTAGAGCTTGTCAAACAGCGCCCGTTTGGCTTTGTTAAATCTTTCAGTGAAGTTCATTATCGTTCTCCTTAGCGTGATCTGTCTATATAATATTATACACCATTTTTCGTGATTTTGCAAGTCAAAACGCGAATTTTTAGTTTTTTTCCGTTTAACGCTTGACATGTTCATTTTTTTGTGTTATACTGAAAGAACCCAACTAAGAACAGCAAGGAAAAAAGAATGGAAGAGGCAGTAAGATTTCCGGAAACGATAGTTGAGATCTATGACGACGAGCAGATATACAATGTGCTCGCCATATGCGACTTCAAGCCGCAGAACGCGGTCTTCATCGGGTCGCGCAAGCTCAAATCAAAACGGATAAAGAACAATATAATCTCCTGCATGCGCTCGCTCGGGCTTGACACAAAGTGTTTCTTCTTCTCAACCGACATGCTCTCGCTCAACACGGTCACCGACGAGTTCAGGACGATCATCGGACAGTTCCCGGGTCTGGTCATCGACCTCACCGGCGGAAGCGAGGTCGCACTTGTCTCGATCGGCATGCTCGCGAAGGAAACCGGCGTCGGTCTGATGCGCTACGACAAGTTCGAGACGCGCTACCGCAATATCTTCAATTGTCCTGCCGCCGACATGCTGATCTCGTCGCCGGAATTCACGGTGCGGGCGTTCCTGAAGCTCATGGGCGCCGACATAAAGGAGCACGGTCACATCGCGCTTGACTCGATCGACGATCAGACAGCCGAAGACATCTTCCGCGTCTGGGAGATATTCAGGCATAATCACCGCGACTGGCACAGGATTGTGGCTTTCCTTCAGCAGGCGTCGAAGCGCCCGACCGAATCAACCACGCTCAGCGTTTCGTCGCCGACTGTCGTCAGCGCGGGCGAAAAGACTGTCGAATGCGATATGAGCGTCCTGCGCGAGCTCGAGGCAAAGCGAATAATCAGAAATCTCAGCAAAAGCGACGGCAAAGTGCGCTTCGCCTACAAAAACGACCTCATGAGAAGCTGCCTGATAGACGTAGGCGTCTGCCTCGAGCTCTATGTCTACGTGACGGCGCTCCGGTCGGGCGAGTTCAATGACGCGAGGCTGAGCTCGGTGATCGACTGGGACGGCAAGATGGACACGCGGATCAACACCGTGAACGAGATCGACGTGATGCTGGTCAGGGGGCAGTTCCCGATCTTCGTCTCGTGCAAATCGGGCGACGCGGACGTGATCGCGCTCAACGAGATAATGACCCTCACGCATAAGTTCGGCGGAGAGAACGGAAGACCAGTGCTCGTGACTATGTCGGACGTCAGAAAGGAAAGCCCGTTCCTCTACCAGCGGGCGGCGGATATGTCGGTCACATTGATCGACTACAACGACCTCTCAAGCGATCGGCTCATAAGAAAGCTGATCACCGCGGCAAGACCATGAATCAAGAGCGCTCCGGAGGGGAATTCCCTTCCGGAGCGGAATTTTTATCAGGGCGTCTCTCAGCCGAGCATAGCCTCTTTCATGACCTTGATCGCCTCGGCGATAGCCGACTCGAAGTTGCCGCCGTCGCTGCCCTCGAGCGAGATCGCCCCGTCGTAGCCAGCCAGCTTGAGCGCCGCGAAGAATCCGCGGCAGTCGCCGACATCGTCGATGTTCGGGAACTTACGCGCGTTCTTCGGGCTCGCGATATGTACGTGCCTTATCGCGCTGCCGTAGCTTGCGAGCTCAGGGAGCTTGTCGCCGCCGAGCATCGAGTGGTAGTAGTCAATGAGCAGCTGAATCTCGGGCTTGTTGACGTCGCGGATGATCTCCATCGCCTCGCGGCAGTTGTTGATGAAGTTGCACTCCTCGCGGCGGAGCTCCTCAATCGCGATAGTCACGCCGTGGCGCTTCGCGCTGGGGGCGATGACATCCGAGAGCAAAGCCTCGAAGCGCTCTTTTGCCTCATCTGTCGACATTCCCTCGGGAATCTCGCGCGCCTTTCCGCTGCCGAGGACGATGATCGGAGAGCCGAGCGGCTTTGCCTTCTCGAAAGTCTTGTCGAGGTACTCGTCGACCTTCGAGTAGACCTCCCTGCCAGAGAGAAGCCCGATGTCGCCGGGGAACATTCCGTTGTGCGATACGCAGTGCATGCCGAGCTCGCGCGACTTTTCGGCGAGCGCGGCGATCTTCTCGTCCGGCGCGTTGGTGAGCGCCGAGAAACCGGTCTCGTAGGCTTCGTAGCCGTGTTTTTTAAGGATCTCGAGTCTTGCGAGCGACTCAAGACCGATGCAGCAAGCAAATTTCATTTTTTTACCTCTTGATATTTTTCGCGACATGTCGCTTTGATGCTTCAATTATACCACATCACGGCGAAATAATCAAGCGTTTTTTCCTGAATTAGCGATTTCGGCAACAACTTAGCATTTTTGCCTATTGGCGTAATTCACAAAAACAGCGGGCAAAAAATGTTGAAGATGCTGAAGTCTTACGTCTTGACAATTCGAAGATTTTGAGGTATAATTATAGATAACACATTTACGCAATTCCAAAGTAATTTGTAAAGGAGAATTATCTATGGTGAATCCGAACCAGTCCGAGAAGTTCCTGAAGGAAGGTCTTACCTTCGACGACGTGCTGCTCATCCCCGCGAAGAGCGACGTGACGCCCAACATGGTAAGCCTTGAGACCCAGCTCACCAAGTCCATCAAGCTCAACATCCCGCTGATGAGCGCAGCGATGGACACCGTCACCGAGTCGCGCCTGGCAATCGCTATGGCGCGTGAGGGCGGCGTTGGCGTCATCCACAAGAACATGCCGATCGAGCGCCAGGTCGATGAGGTCGAGCGCGTCAAGCGTTCCGAGAACGGTGTCATCGTCAACCCATTCTTCCTCTCGCCTGACAACTATGTCTACGAAGCGGACGAGCTGATGGGCAAGTACAAGATCTCGGGCGTGCCGATCTGTGACGAGGAGCGCCGTCTTGTCGGTATTATCACGAACCGCGACATGAGATTCCTCGACAATCATCAGATGAAGATAAAGGAAGTCATGACGAAGGACGGACTGGTCACCGCCCCGGTCGGAACAACCCTCGCCGAGGCTCAGGAAATCCTCAGAAAGCACAAGATTGAGAAGCTCCCGATCGTCGACGACCGCTTCATCCTGCGCGGACTCATCACTATAAAGGATATCGAGAAGGCTACGAAGTACCCGCACTCCTGCAAGGACAAAAACGGTCGCCTGCTCTGCGGCGCGGCTATCGGAGTCACCGCCGACGTACTCGACCGCGCTAAGGCTCTTCTGTCGGTCGGAGCGGATTTCCTCGTGCTCGACTCGGCGCACGGTCACTCGAAGAACATCATGGCTTGCGTTGACAAGGTAAAGTCGGCGTACCCGGAGGCACAGGTAATCGCGGGCAACATCGCGACCGCAGAAGCCGCTCGCGACCTCATCAAGGCTGGCGCGGACGCTGTCAAGGTCGGAATCGGACCGGGTTCGATCTGCACCACGCGTGTCGTCGCCGGAATCGGCGTTCCGCAGGTCACGGCGATCTACGACGCTGCCTGCGCGGCGGCTGAGCTGGGCATCCCGGCAATCGCCGACGGCGGAATCAAGTACTCGGGAGACATCGTAAAGGCGCTCGCGGCAGGCGCTTCGGTCATCATGATCGGCTCGCTCTTCGCTGGCTGTGAGGAGTCGCCCGGAACGACTGAGATCTATCAGGGACGTTCGTTCAAGGTCTACCGCGGAATGGGCTCGCTCGCCGCGATGGAAAAGGGCTCGAAGGACAGATATTTCCAGGAGAACGCGCGCAAACTCGTTCCCGAAGGCGTCGAGGGACGCGTTCCCTACAAGGGACCGCTCTCCGAGACCGTTTTCCAGCTCATCGGCGGTATCCGCTCGGGCATGGGCTACTGCGGAACTCCGACGATCGCCGAGCTCCAGGAGCGCGGTCAGTTTGTCCGCATCACCGGCGCCGGTCTGCGCGAGTCTCACCCCCACGACATCAACATCACCAAGGAAGCTCCCAACTACTCGGTACAGACCAATCTGTAATCTTTTCGCTCAGAAAAGTCGGTTCACAACCTCTCTTCCCCGGTTCGCCGGGGATTTTTCGAATGATTCTGAAAGGATGAAGTTACAAATGTCCACAAAACTCTACGTCTCCGAAAGCGAGCACGAGGTCTACACCGAAATCGGCTACGAGAAGCAGCGCCGCGTCGACGGATTCTTCACGGCTCCCGGCGAGGGACGCACGGAGGTCGATCCCGTCTGCCTTCCCGGTTCTCCGGATTCAGGGCGGATCTGTGTCGTTACGGCTTCGGGCAGTTCGTTCTACATGAATGACAAGGGCGTGTGCGTCGAGAACTCCTACATGGTCGGACCGGTCTGTGCGAAAAACGTCCAAAGCGCGCTGGTCTCGCTCTTCGGCAAGGTAAAGCGTGATCTGACGCTCGAGAGCTGCCTGCTTTACGAGATCGACAAGGACTATTCCGAGACCGAGCCGGAGGATATTTTCGCCGAAAAGCTGATCGGCGAGCTCTTCAAAAAGGTCGCGGCTGGCAACGGCAGACTCGACGCCGAGTCGATGAGCCGCGATTATGTCGCCGAATTGACCGAATTTGACGAGCAGAACCCGGCGTACACGACGAAACTGAACTCGAAGGAGCTGAAATCGGTCGCCGACTATTTAATGAAAACCGCCGAGAAGACCGCGCTTGAGTCAGCGCCGAAGAACGCGAAGGTAGCGAGCGACCCGGGCGCGTATGAAGCGCTGAAAACCAAGCTCGCGCAGACCTTCACAACCGCCGAGATAAAGAAGCTCGAGCCGATGACGCGCGGCGAGGAAGTGCCCGCCGGGCTCGGATCGAAAGCGCTCGCGCTCGCGCCGAAATTCAAAGCGAAGGTCTCGTTCTTCGCAAAGCTGTTCGGGAAGGGCTGAAAATGAGAAGCATCCGCCAAAACGGATGCTTTTTTTAAAATTCCGGGCAACATCGGAACGCAGCCATCAGTTCACACGCTCAAACACCGGCATTTCATCGAGCGGCGCGGCGGCTTTTATCCTCCGCCCGCCGTCGACGATCTCATCGCCGCGCTTCCACCTGCCCTTCGGCAGCCAGACCTCACGCTCGCGCGCGCCAAGCTCAAGCACCGGCGCGACAAGATACTTTCCGCCGAACATGAACTGATCCGAAATCTCCCAAGCCTCGGGCTCGTCCGGGAACTCGTAGAACATAGTCCGCATCAGCGGCGAACCGTTTTCGTGCGACTCGGCGATCAGACTGTTTATGTACGGAATGAGTTCATGGCGAATATCCAGATATTTCCTGAATATTCCATAAATTTCCTCTCCATAGCTCCAGAGCTCGTTCGGCTGACCGGTGTACAGATATCCTCCGCCGAAATCCCGGTCGTCAAGCGGCGGGATATTGTGCGGTCCGCGGTCGCCGTGCATTCTGAGGAAGGGCGTGAAGACCGCAAACTCATACCATCTGACGAGCAATTCGCGGAAATCCGGGTCGCTGACGTCGTCGGTCATGAAGCCGCCTATGTCGGTCGTCCAGAGCGGAATTCCGGCAAGCCCCATATTCAGCCCGGCTGAAAGCTGGTCGCGGAACGCCTCAAAGGTGCTCGGCACGTCGCCCGACCAAAGCAGCGCCGAATACTTCTGCGAGCCGACCCATCCGCTGCGGATCAGGCTGACAAAGCCCTCTTCGCCCTCGGCTTTCATGCCGTCGAAGAACGCCTTGGCGCACAGTTTCGGGTACTCGTTGCCGACCTTCAGCGCGGGACCGGTGCAGAAGCGGTAGTTTTCGTAGTCGTAGACCGCGTAATCCGGCTCGGAATTGTCGAGCCAGAAGTAATCGATTCCGAGGTCACGGTAGTTCTTCTTGCAAATATTCCACAGAAATCCACGTGCTTCGGGTCGGAACATGTCGACAGTCAGGCAGTCGCCCTGATAATCGTAGGTCTGATTCGCGCCGCGTTCGGTGCGCTCCAAAAGCCCCATCGACTGCATTGCCCAGAAATTTTCGGACTTCTTGTCGACGCTCGGCCAGACCGAGACCATCACCTTGATTCGCATCGAATGCAGTTCGTCGGTCATCGCCTTTACGTCATGCCAGTATTTTTCGTCGAATCTCCACGAACCCTGATATATCCAGTGGAAGAAATCTATCACTATCACCGAAAGCGGGATGCCGAGCTCACGGTATTTGCGCGCGACAGCCAGCACTTCATCCTGCGTGCGGTAGCGTAACTTGCACTGCCAGAGCCCAAGGAGCTTCTCGTCGATAAGCGGAGTACGCCCGACCTCGGCGGTGAAATTCGCGAGAATCGCGGCAGGCGAGTCGTCTGCGGTCAGCCAGTAGTCCATTTCAGCCGTATCGAGCGCCTTCCACTCGGTCATGTTCTTGCCGAACGACGCGCTTCCGACCGCGGGATTATTCCACAGAAATCCATATCCGAGCGACGAAACCACAAACGGAATTGTCACCTGAGAGTTGCGCTGAGCGAGCTCGAGCACGCAGCCCTTGAGGTCGAGATACGGCTGCTGGTACTGCCCCATTCCGAAGAGCTTTTCGCCGTCGTCCGACTCAAATCTGACGGTCAGCTTCCAATCGTCGCCCGCAAGCCCCTTGAATTCGCGCGAGATTATCTTGAGGCAGCGGCTCTCGCGGCTGATCGTGCCGCCGTAATTGCGGTAATATTCGCGCAAAATCAGCTTGCCGTCCCTGAAAAAGCTGAGCACGCCCGAGTGGTTTACCGTCGCGCGGAGCTTGCCGTTCACAATCTCGGCGCAGCCGTCCGAAATTTTTATTTCAGCCGGGTCAGAGTCGTGCTTTCTTTCGGTCAGCGCGCGAACCTCGCCGGTGAAACCAAGATTCTGCGTCGCGCGGACGCGGAGCGCGTTTCTGCCCCAGGGTTCAAGGCGGAGAGTTTCGCAGCCATTTTTTGCGATGAGGGCGTTCGAGTTTATTTCAAATTGCATGTTTTGACCTCCTGTCAGTTATCATAATGCCCGCGGCAGGCGACAATATACACTACGTCGCCTTTTTGAAAATAAACGACCCGGTTATATTCATCAATACGGCGGCTCCAATATCCTTGCATATTCCCGCGCAGCGGCTCAGGCTTTCCTACTCCTTCGAATGGATTACGCTTTACATCATTAATTATCGCGTTTATTCTCCTGAGTGTCTTTTTGTCCTGCGTTTGCCAGAAAAGATAATCCTCCCACGCTCGATCTTCCCAGAATAGCGGCATCAGTCATCGTCCTCCAACAGCTCATGTTCGGCAAAATGCGCCTTTCCGGAATCAATATCGCGCTTTATGCCTTCAAGGTAACTTATATTCGAGGCTGAATAAAACGGCTCGGCTGTCAGTTCGAATGGTATACGGCGTTCTCTCGCTCTGGCTTTCG
>CAKSOR010000062.1 GCA_934477985.1 uncultured Eubacteriales bacterium | reverse complement strand
CTGCAACCCCCGCCGGCACGCGCCCGGATCGCTCGCCTACGGCTCGCTCCCGACGCGAGGTCGATGGCGTGCTGCGCACGCCACCTGCGTTCGCCGGGCGGCTGCGCCGCCCGGCGAACCGAGTCGCTCAGAGCCGCGCAGCCGCTCTGAGCAACTCGTGGAGCGCCTCACCCCACAACTCCATGCCCTGACATTTTCAAAATTTCCGCCAAACAACCTCAGGCAATTTACAGACCGTCCCTCCCGCGCCCAACGAACATTGCCGATTACACCTTCCCGTGGCGGCGGCGCCAGCCTGCAAGCTACGGGTAATCGGACATATTCACGCGCTTTCACGGATCATCGGTCAGGTCGCGTCTGACTGCCCTGAATATTCCTGGCGGATTCCATGTGACCATTATATCACATTATTCTGAAAAAGTAAATGGATTTTCCGGTACAAATCATGCTTTTTTCCGGTCATTCTTTATGTACGACGAAATTATCGAGACGAGCGCGACCGACTCGTTTATTATCCCGATCCACGAGCCGACAAAAATGTCATAGATTATGAACGCGCAGGAGACCGGCGCGCCGATCGTCCTTGTGAGCTTGGGATTCTTCACCCAGAGCGAGATTGTCACAAACGTTGAGGCACAGATCGGAAGGAGTGAGAGTGGTGTTTTCCACGTGATTATCGCCAGCGCCCAGTTGATTATTATGAACCCAGCCGGAATCGCCGGAGACTTTGCCCACTTCTTCCTGTCGTCCGACCGCTGCATGAAGACTATCTCGCGGAAGATGCCGACAAAGTTCGGTATCGCCCCGCCGACCGCGCCGAGCAGCATATAGTGCGCCACCCACATTACGTCGGCGATGAGCTTGCAGCTGATGAGCTTTTTTCTCTCGGTCTGCTGATATGACATGAACAGAGCCGTCATTCCGAGGACTCCGAAGATCTGCGCTATGTATTTCATAAACTGTCCTTTATTTTACGTTTTCGCGGTAGGTTTTCATCGCCGTGTCGATGTCACTCTGGATCTTGTCCTTCACTGACGCAAAGTAGGACGCGAAATCGGTCTTGCCGACCCAGATATACTGATCCGCGAGCGGAGCGTTGAGGTAGGAGTTCGCGAGCGGGTGATAGTACTGAAGCGTCGAGAAGATGATATCAAGCATATCAGCCGATTCCTCGTCGCGCGCCGATTTGCCCTTCAGCACGATATCATACATTGCCTTGTCGATAAGACCCATTGAATCGTAGGCCAGTGCCTCCATTATCGCTCCGGTGCGGTCGAGATCCTCAGAGGTGATCGGAACCGTCATGAAGAAGGGGCTTCCGCCGTTGTTGATGTAATTTTCCTGCTCCTCATCCCACTTTGGCGTCGGAATGATGCCGAATTCGACCTCGGAATCACGCATCGATACAGCCGCGAATACCGAGTCACACATGAAGAGAGCATTCCCGTTCGTAAAGCTGCCTCCCCAATCCTTGCCCTTGTAAGCGAATCCGTCGTCGCCGCCCACGATTCCGGCAAGCTTTGTCATTTTCGCTATCGAGGTCTCGTTGTCAAGATCGAAATACGGAATATCGTCCTTGTCCTTGCCGATTGAGAGAATCGATCCGAATCCGCACATAAGCGTGTTGTCGATGTGGTTTGAGTATCCGGAAAGCCCGTATCTGTCCTCGTCGCCCCATTTTCCGTCTCCGTTCAGGTCGGACGAAACCGCGCGTCCAAGCTCCGTGAACTTGTCAAGCGTCCACTTTCCCGACTTCACGAGATCGTACGGTGACTCAAGCTTGAAATCCTCGACCATCTGCTTGTTGAAGTAGAAGCACCGCACGCTGTCAAAATGCGAGGAATCGAAAAGGCTGACACCGTAATAGATGTTGTTCATCAGCGACATACTCGTGAGCGAACCCTGAACCCACCATTCGCGGTCGAGTTCGAGATGCGGAATCTCCGCCCAGTTGACCGCCGCGTTCTGAAGGACGACCGGAAGTGCCCATTCCATTCTGAGTAGCGCGATGTCAAAAGCGTTGTCGTTCGACTGCACCGATTTGAGATAATCCGCCTGCGCGGCGTTTGACGGCGTTTCGGTGATGGTGATCTTGTAGCGATCCTCGACCTTGCGGTTGCGTCTGTAGACGGCGTCGTTCATCGTGTCGGCGTTTTCCTCTTCGGCCGTGACATTGCTCATCGTGAACCACGCGAAGACGTTTCCGTTCAGGAACCTGAACTCATATCCGCCGAAATCACGCTCGGGAAGGACGGCGGCCGCCGTTGTGACCTCCGGCTCGGTCGTGTCATCAGAGCCGCCCTGTGTAGTCTCAGAATGGTAATTAGTATTTACCCCCCCCCGCACGAACTGAGGAGAAGAGCCGACGCGAGAATCAGCGTCAGAAGTTGCTTGTTCTTCATAATGAAAATTTCCTTTTCGTAGATTTCCGCCGCGCGGTCGCGACCCGCTCACCGGAGATAATATTTTGAAACGGCCATTTCATATTTAGATTATAGCACACTTTTCCGTGTCTGTCAAGGAATTTCGCAAAATTTCCGTGTTTTTTCTGAAAAAAGAACCGCCGCGCGGTTTCCCGCGCGGCGAAGGTGATTTTAGCCGAGCTTAACGTGTCTGTCAGAAAGCGGAAGATCAACAGTATTCAGCATACCCTTGACCTCGGGCTTGTATTCGCCGCTCTCGGAAGTGACTCTGACCTCGCGCCCGTCGGTGACGACAAACGCCAGCTTTCCGCCCTCGTAGAGATCGTAAACTCCATCAAATTCAGCCGTGACCGCCAGCGGAGAGTTGAACTTGTCGATGAGTCCGAGCATCGCGATTCCGTCCTCGACCGGAACAATTGTGTAGAGTCTGAAATCGTCATGATCCTTAAGCGTGACGTCGAGCTTCGCGCCGTCCTTCAGGATTGTGACCTCGCCGGAGAAGTGCTCGTAAACCGCGACCTCCTTGCAGCCGCAGCCGAGATCGTCGACGCTGATCGTGCCGCTGACCGGCTTCTCGTCCTTGTCGAGGTTGAACGCCGCGATGACGCCGCCCTTCTTGTAGTAGTTCTTCACCTTGAAAATCTTTCCGTTCGTCTCAGGGTCGGAGACAAGGCAGTCGAGCGCGGGAATAGCCGGGTCTTCGCAGCGGAGAATGCGTCCGTCGCTGTAGCAGAGCGGCTCGAAGATTTCGGGGCGGCTTCTGCCAATCTTATCGCTGACGTAGATCGGTCCGCCGGAGATTGCGCGGAGAACGCTGTTCTTCTTCGCCTGCTCGTCGTCAGACCACCACATATCCCAGTCGCTCCAGTAGAACATTCCCTGAATCAGAGAGTTGTACGAGCAAGCAAGCAGATGACGGATGAACCACTCGCGGTTCTCAGGCTGGAAGTCGCCCGAGCAGCGGGAGACCGCGCCCGACGGACGGTTGAACATGTTCTCGCTCGCCATGCCCATGCAGTTGATTATATCGTTGTCAAAGTGTGCGCCGACCGACGAACAGATTGCCTTCTGAATCTGTCTTGCGGCTTTTCCGAGCGGCATGACCTCCTTGTAGTTGTCGATGAGGAAGCCCTGATTATCGATCTTCACGAAGTCGGTTCCGCAGTGCTTCAGGAAATCATGGAACGCGCTGTAGAAGAGGAACGCCTTGTCGAGCTGCGGATTCGGCATGAGACGACCGTTCGGGCACTCGATGAGAAGGTCCTTATACTTCTTCGCAAGCTCGGAATCGGGGTCGATTCCCGCCCAATAACCAGACGTCGGATGCCATACGCCGATCTTGAGTCCGTATTCCTTCATCTTGTCAAGGCAGTCCTTGAGTCCGGTCGGGAATCTCTTCGGGTCAGCCTCGAACGAACGGATCTTCGACGAGTGCATGACGCTGAACATTCCGGTCGCGCGGTTGAGGTCGTCGGGAATATCGCGGAGCTTGTCGCACTCAGCCCACATATCGTCGAGAATCGCCCATCTGAACGGAATCTTCTTCTCCTTGATCTCCTCGCACTTTTCGAGAAGTCCCTCGGTGCTGATTCTGATCTCAAGAGCGTCCCACGAGCACCAGCCGAGATATTCGAGAATCTCGGGGTATCTGCGCCCGCCTCTTACCGACGCGCCGTTGTCGAGCAGCTTCATCGAGAGCGCCGCGCAGTCGTTCATCAGCTTGTAGGGCTCGTCTCCCTCGCCGATTATAGCGACGAGCTGATCGCACTCCTTGAGATTCGAGACATTCGCGAAGGTGAAGAGCTCGAGTCCGTTCTCAGTCCCGCGGAGCTCGGATTTGCAGGTGTCGTCGACAATCGGCAGAATAAAGCCGTACTTTCCGCCCTTGACCTTGTAGAGAAGCGCCTGAGTGCGGGGATTTATCGTCTTTATGTCACTGCCGAACTGCGGCTTGCACCAGTGGTTGCAGCTCTGGTAGTTTGCGAAGAAGCCGTCTAACTCTCCGAGGGTTGGAATTGTCACAGCGACCGCGGTGTCGGGCGCAAAGAAAGCGTTCTTTATAGAAGCCTTCGCGCGGACGGCGGTCAGGTTTCCGAACTTTTCGGTCGAGACGGTCAGCGAGCTTGCGAGTTTTTCGCCCTTGAAGGTGAATTTGCCTTTGTAGCGGCTCTTTTCGTAGGTTGTCTTTTCGCCGTCAGCCGGCTTGAAGACCGCGGTGAGGTTTTCGAGAATGTTCATTGGTTTATCCTTTCAGTATTAAAATGAGTCTCTTATGAATCGGTCGAACTCGAAACGGTCAGGTGAGCCGACGCGCGCGTTTGCAAAACCGGTCACTTCGGTGTCGGGCGACACGAATATCAAGCGTTCGAATTCCTGCCCACTGAATGCCTCGAGGCAGAATTTTGCGTGGTCTCTGACAAAGAGCGAGACACGCGGATATCTCTCTCTCGTCCAGTCGAGAATGATCCTGAGGTCGCGCACCGAGTGAACAAGGTCGCAGGGCTCGGGCATACAGGCGGAGCAGATATTTCCCCTCTCACCCGAGCCCGGGAGGTCGAAGCTCAGCGTCTGAATGCCGTAGCCGCCGACAATCCCGGCGAATTCCTCCGCCTCTTCCTTTGACGAGTTCTCTCCGTGGACGCAGATGAATATCTCTTCCGAGGGCTCGCCCCAGAGTATCGCTGGGATGCCATCTATTCTTAAATATTCCTGCTTCATTTCGATAATTTCGCGTGTCTGAACAGCGAGAGATCAACCTCGTTGTTCTTCTTGTCCGGGAGCGTGTAGACGCGTCCGACGCCCTCGTATTTCGCTCCGGCGAACGAGTTGTAGCCGAGGAGCTCGACCTCACTGTCGCCGACGATCTCAGCGATAGCCGCGAGATTTTCGCGCGTATCGGTTATGTCGGGGATAAGCGGGACGCGTATCAGATGCGGCTTGCCCGACTCTTTGAGTCTCCGGAAGTTTTCGAGAATCGGCTTGTTGTCAACTCCGCACCACTTTTTGTGCAGCTCCGGGTCGGCAAGTTTTATGTCCATCATCACGAAATCGAGGTTGTCAAGCAGCTTTTCAAACTTCCCGCCCGACGTGAAGCCGCAGGTTTCGATACAGCGGTGAACTCCCGCCTTTCCGATGAGCGAGAGCAGTTCGACCGCGAAATCCGCCTGCATCGACGGTTCGCCGCCCGATATCGTGATTCCTCCGCCCGACGACTTGAAGAAATCGGCGTTTTTCAGGAGCTTTTCGGCGAGCGCCCCGGAGTCCCATTCCTTCCCGCAGATCGAGATGAGTCCGTCCGGGCAGGCCTCGATACAGCGGTGGAAGGGCTGGCACTCGGGATGATTACATGGCTTCATACAGCGTCCGCAGTGCTTGCAGCGCGCGGTTCTGACCATGAGCTCGGGCTTCGGCGAAAGCCCCTCGGGGTTGTGACACCACTTGCAGGAGAGCGGACAACCCTTTAAGAATACGGTAGTCCGGACTCCCGGTCCGTCGTGAACCGAAAATTCCTTTATATCGAATACCGTTCCGGTCATATCAGACAGAGTACTCCTGACGCGCGATCACGTGATCCTGATACTCCTTGTCAAGCTCGACAAAGTACGCGCTCCAGCCCCAGATTCTGACGACCAGACGCTGATGATCCTCGGGGTGAAGCTGAGCGTCCTTCATCGTTTCGAGGTTGACGGCGTTGAGCTGCAACTGATGACCGCCGCGGTCGATGAAGAACTTGACGATCGAGGCGACCTTCGCGAGCGCGTCGTCGCCCTTGAATACGCTGTTGTGGAACTCGAGCGTCAGCGGGCCGCCGTTTATCGCGTTCACGAAATGCTGCTTTGTGAAGGACTTGACGACCGACACAGGTCCGGCGATCTTGGCAAAGAGTGACGCTGAGAAGTTCGTTCCGAAAGGCTCGCCCTTGCGGCGTCCGTCGGGCGACGCGCCGATTTCGTTCGCGTGCCAGAGATAGAACATCGCCGAACCCGTTCCGGCGCGGTAGCATCCTCCGCAGCAGTTGACCTTGCCGTCGAGCGCGCCCGAGAACATATCGAGGAGCTTCACCGAGATTCCGTCGACGTAATCGTCGTCGTTGCCCATCTTCGGAGCTTCGTTTCTCAGCTTGTAGAGCAGATCGGGATAGTGCTCGAAGTTGTCGTCGACCGCCTTTACAAGCTCCTCGGCGGTTATGTACTTCTCATCGAAGACATACTTATGGATAGCCGCGAGCGAGTCGGCGGCGGTGGCGATTCCCGTGCCGTGGAAGCCGAAGTTGCGGTACTTTATCTCGTCGAGCATCACCGACATAAACGGCGACGGAACAAACCAGAGATCGTGAATCTTCGCCCTGATCGAGTCGCACTCGGCGACAATCTCCTTGTTGACCGCGGCGAGAACCTCGTCAAAGGTCTTGCAGGAGGTGAACTCGTTATGGAGCATCTTATCAACCGCCTTCGGGTAGGACATCGCGCCGATGTTCGCGACGTCGAAGCCGACGCCGGGGATTATGAACTCCCAGCAAGCCGCTACGGCGTAGTTCGCGGCGTCCTTCGGGTCGTAGCCCTTCTTTATAAGTCCCTCGATGACGACGTCGTCGTTCGAGTACTGCGGGAAACCGAGTCCCGCCTTGGTAAGCTCAGTGCCTAAAAGATACTGCTCCATCGGAGTCTTCTTCGAGACGCGGAGATTGATCTTCGGGTCGATGAGCTTTAAGTCGCGGCTCGCCATCAGGCAGAGCTTCGAGAGGTCATTGAAGACATCGTTGCCGTTCTCGTCGATTCCGCCGAGAACCATTGACTGACCGTTGTCGCCCTGCTGAACGCCGACATAGAGGTCGGAATCCTTGTTGAACGAGATGAAGAAGTCCTCGAGAAGCGCGAGTGCGGTCTCCTCGGTATAGACGCCCTTGTCCATGTCTGCCTTGAAGTAGGGGTACATATATTTGTCGAAGCGTCCGCAGGTGTTGTGATAGTTGCCCTCAAGCCAGAGCGAGAAGTGCAGGATGCGGAACATCTGAAGTGCCTCGCGGAAGTTCGTCGCGCCATAGCGCGGAACGCGCTCCAGAACCTTAGCGATATCCTCGCGACCGACCTTTACCGCCTCCTCGCGGTAGCGGTCGGCGAGCGCGATAATGTTGTCGATAGCGCGCTTTCCGTAGACATCGGCGGTCTCGCGGAGAGCTGAAAGTCCCTTTTCAATCGCCTTCGAATAGTCGGGCGAGAGGTTAGATATGTAGCCGAGCTCGTGGATGAAGTGCTTTGACTTTATCTCCTTCCACTCGTCCTCGGTGAAGCAGTCGGGGATCTGCTTTGTCGTGCGTAAGAACACGATCTGCTCGCCGGGGAGAATGTGCGGGGTCTGAGCCTTTGTGAGACGCTCGAAGCGGTCAGCCATGCGCTCTTCGGGGGTCATTCCGGCTTTCGAATAAATCTCGGAGAGATTTTCTGTATAATCCTCACGGAAGGCGTGATGCTTTTTCGCGAGGATATAATCGAGTAATTTTTCCATATTGATTTCCTTTCGTGGATTTGTTCCTTACTAATATTATATCAGAGTTTCGCGGCTTGTCAAGAGATATTCTTAAAATTTTTCTCATGCGGTTGGTATTTTTATCTGGTGTCAATGAGCGGAAGCGGATCGAAGGGGGTGAGCGTGCCCCTGTAGCGGGCGCGGTACTCGCTCGGAGTCAATCCGACCGCGTGCTTTATGAAGCCCGAAAAGTAATTCGCGCCCGATATTCCGCACTCAGCCGCGATGTCATCAAAGCGCTTGTCGGTCTCGATGAGCATTGAAAGCGCTCTTCTCAGCCTTATGTCGTTGACATGCCCGCGCCAGCCGCGACCGGTCGCGCGCTTCAGAAGCCTTGTGAGCTCGTCGGGCGAATAGCCGAGCTCAACCGCGGTCTTCTTTACCGACAAGCCGTCTGAGAGTCCCGAGTCTATCGCGCTTATCGCCCTGACAGCGACCGACTCTTCGGCGTTCATTCCCGGGCGGACGACTCGCGCGGGTGTGAGCCCAGTGAGCTCGCAGACCGTCTCAAAGAGTCTCGCCGCGAGGAGATCGTTTCTCAGCGCGCCGCCTGAATTCCACAGCCTTGTCATATCGGCGTCAAACTCGTCTACCAGCCGCTTTTCGGGCGTGTAGAGCGCCGCGGAGCACCCCGCGGCAAGCATCGTCGACGGCAGCAGGTCATTGTAGCGCGACAAAAACTCGCCGGTGAACCCGACGACAGCCATTGTGTGCGGCTGATCGTCGGTCGAAAGCGCCATGTGCAGGACTCCGGGCTTTATGAAGATGACGGCGGGAGCGTCGAAATCGACCGTCTCGCCCGATACGATGTAGCGCTTTCTGCCAGAGATCAGGAAATAGAGCTCATAGCCCGGATGAAAGCTCATCGAGCGCATATTTGTCCCGCCGGGGTGCGAGCGCCGCGCGTAGACTATCTGACCCTCAAAACTATCGTACATATCTGCCTCCAATCAGCGCGGAATTTCTGTAGTCAAACACGTTATTCCGGCGCGTTATCGGTAACACTTCCGCCTGAAATCGTGATATAATATTTTTGCCGCGGCGGACGCACGCGGAATTTCTGTAAGCAAAAGGAGTAACCATTATGTATCCTGTTTCGACCTCGATACACCTCCGCTTCGACTTTGAGTACAAAGTCCCGGTGACAGCTCAGATCGAGCGCATCGCGAAATGCGGCTTCAGGCACCTCGACTTCAACTTTCTCGACTGGCACGGCGACCCGCGTTCACCATTTCTCGGCGACGACTGGGAGAGCTGGATAGACAGCGCCGGAAACACCGCCGCGAAGAACGGCGCGGATTTCAATCAGGCGCACGCGCCGGTCGGCACATGCGGACTTGGGAACAACATTCCGAAGCTTTGCGAGCTCCAGCTCCGCGCGATAAAGGCGTGCGGAACGCTCGGAGTGCCGTGGATGGTCTTCCACGCGATCTACCGGAACGGTCCGGAGTTTTTCGACGTTAACGTTGAGCATTTCCGCTCGCTGCTCGACACCTGCCACAAATATAATGTAGGCATGGCGATCGAGAATATCTGGGTGGTGAATCAGGACTGCCCGATCTGGCGCACCGAGGAGCTGATACGCCTTGTCGATATGATAGACGATCCTCTGGTCGGAATCTGCTGGGACACCGGGCACGGAAACATGACCGGGAACAGCCACAACTGGAGAGCACGCTGTCTGCCCGAACTGAAGAAGTACGGCAACCAGTACAACGAGATAACCAAAATCGGCAAGCGGCTTAAGGCGCTGCACATCGACGACAACAACGGCATGGACGACGACCACATCGCGCCATTCGACGGCACGATAAACTGGGACGACGTCATGCGCGCGCTGCGTGACATCGGTTATGAGCACAGCTTTACATTTGAAGCGCACAACGCGCTGCGGCGCGTGCCCGAGAGCCTTGTTGACGACAGAATACGCTATCTGCACAAGCTTGGTGAGACGCTCGCCGCGTGGAACGACGGGTTTGACAAACGGTGATCAGCGCCTGAGTGGAGCTCAATTCCGGAAAACACGGTTGGCGGACGCGCCATGCGTGTTAAGGATAAGCTGAATAATTGGAGTTTTCACGCGAAAAAGGCTTGGATTTATGGTCTTTTTCGCGTGAAAACAACCTTAA
>CAKSOR010000061.1 GCA_934477985.1 uncultured Eubacteriales bacterium | reverse complement strand
CCTCTTCGTCGGTCGCGTCGGGACGTCCCCAGCGGATGTTGTCGGCGACCGTGCCGGAGAAGAGCTCGGTCTTCTGGAGAACAAAGGCGATTCTGTGGCGGAGATTCTCAAGGTCGTAATCCTTGACGTTCACACCGTCAACGAGCACTTCGCCCGAGTCGGCGTCATAGAAGCGCGGAATCAGGTTGACCAGCGAGGATTTGCCCGAGCCGGTCGCGCCGATCACGGCGATATTCTCGCCCTTCCTGACTTCGAGATTGATATTGTCGAGCACCGGACGTCCCGCCGAGTTCGGATAGCGGAAAGATACGTTTCTGAACGACACGGCGCCGGTCCCGGAGGTCTCCGGGATCTTCTTGGCGTCGACGAGCGCCGGATCGGAGTCCAGCACCTCGATGATGCGCTTCGCGCTCGCGGAAGCTCTTGTCAGCGACTGGAACATCATCGAGACCATCATCATCGACATGAGTATCTGGGTTATGTAGGTGAGCGCCGACATGACGTCGCCGACCTTTATTCCGCCGACCACGCCGATAGCGTCCTCGACCTCGCGTCCGCCGACAAGCAGGATAGCGATGACCGAGCCGTTCATTATAAGCATCAGCACCGGCGAGAGCGTAGCCATCAGCTTCTGGACCTTCAGGTTGACGTCCTTCAGGTCATTGTTTGCTTTGTTGAATCGCCCGATCTCGTGATCCTCCTTGACGTACGCCTTGACGACGCGCGCGCCGGTGACGTTCTCCTGAACGACCGAGTTCACCTTGTCAAGCCGCGTCTGAACCATTCCGTAGAGCGGAGTGGCTTTTTTTAGCATGAGGAATATAAGAAGGAGCTGTAGGGGAAGCGCACATAGCAGGACGATGGCGAACTTCGGGCTGATCGCCACCGCCATGATTATGCCGCCGATGAACTGCATCGGCGCACGGACGAACATGCGCAGGATCATCGCGACCATGTCCTGGACGGCGGTTATGTCGTTCGTCAGTCTGGTGACGAGCGAGCCGGTCGTGAACTTGTCGGTCTGCTGTAAGGAGAGATGCATTACTTTATCAAAGGCGTCGTTTCTGAGATCGTTACCGAAGGACTGCGCCGCGTTAGACGCAAAAGCCGCCGACAGAATGCCAAAAAGACCTCCGACGGCGACCAGCCCTAGCATCAGAATACCAGTTGTAATTATGAGAGCCGTATCGTGCCCGATAACGCCCTCGTTCACGATCTTCGCCATCAGCTTCGGCTGGAGGAGGTCGATGAAGACCTCCCCAACCATGGTGAGCGGAGCGAGTATCGCGAATATCCAATAGGGTTTCAGATATTTTGCGAGCTTCATTAAATTCTGTTTCCTTCCGGAGCGTCCGTTTCAGCGGGCGCTGACGAGATTGTCGACCACTTTGTCGAGCAGCTTGCAGAGGGTCTTGTTCTCATCCTCGGTGAGACCGGCGACCGCCACGGCGTCTCCGTTGACCCACGAAGCGTGGATCTTCTCGTTGATCGCGCGTCCCTTGTCAGAGAGGTAGACGAGCGTCTGGCGGAGGTCGTGCTCATTCGACTTGCGGATGACGAGTCCGTCGGCTTCCATCTTCTGGAGGGTGACGCTGACTGTCGGCGGCTTTAAGTGAGCCGCTTTTACGAGAGTGAGCTGGGTCACGCCGGGATCGAGCTGCGACAGATGATAGAGAAGCAGTCTGTAGCTGCACGGAAGTCCGTCGTCATCGGAATTCTTTCTCACAAGGTCGCGATGGAGCTTGCTGATGTCGGAGATGCGCATCATCGCGTTGTACTCCGGGTCGTTGCGCTTTTCGAGCATCGAATCGATGTACTCCTGAGTTACCGGGAATTTTGTCATGTTTGTTTTACCTTACCTTTCTTTCTTTTGCGGGGTCATGGACCTGTCAGCCGTCCGCTCTGCCATTTGTTAGCTAACTAAGTATTATTATACCCCTGTTTCATTTGTTTGTCAACCTTTTTAATAAAGAAATATGTGAAAAATATGTTAATTCTTCGTGCGAAATGGTACAAAATGGCAGAAAGTGTGGTATAATGTAAAAAAGAATTACTTTCTGGGGGAAAACAGCATGCCTGAAAGATCAGAAGCGCCCGCAGTGCTGTGGGCTGATTACAACCGCGTCACCGCCGGTACGGGCGGTGCGGAGCACAAGCATTCGTTCTACGAGCTTTCAATAATCATAAGCGGAAAGCTGACCGTGCTCAACAATGGCGACCGCACCGAAGCCGACGCGCCCTGCGTCATCTTTCATTTCCCGGGGACTTACCACAGGATAATCGCGTCACCCGAGGTCGTCTATGAGCGCTACAACATAAACTTCTCAGCCGAGGTTTTCAAGGGAAATCAACCGCTGCTTGACTGCGCCGAGGAGCTCTACCGCTCGAACGTGTCAATGCTGATGATCGACCATGACAAGCTCGACGAGATACTTTACTTTGTCCGACCGTTCATAAAGGCGGGGCAGAGCCGGAAGACCGCGCTGCTGGGGGTTATTCTCGACATACTGAGGGATTGCCGCAAGGTGGGATTCTTCCCGGAAAGGCGGCAGGGAACCGACTACGTGAACGGCGTGATACGCTATATATCCGACAATCTCTCGCCGGGGCTGGGCGCTGACGTGATCGCGGCGGAGTTCGACGTGAGCCGCGCGAAGCTCGCCGCGGATTTCAAGCGAGAGACCGGGATGACGCTCAAGGAATACGTCGAGCTGTCCTGCATCGACCGGGCGCGGATGCTGCTGTCGACCGGAGAGAGTGTGCAGGCGGCGTCGCTTGAGGTCGGATACCAGTCGGTCGGGACGTTCATCCGGGCTTTCAGGAAGCTGACCGGGACAACGCCCGGAGCTTACGCGGCGTTCTGCCGGTGACAGGAGAAGAACCGCGATCGGTAATTCCGGTCGCGGCGATTTTATTTCGACCCCTTGATGACCTTCAGGGTCGTGAACTCCTCGCGCTCCTTTTCGGCAAGGTAGTCCGTGACGAACTTTATCGACTCCTCAAGGTCGGGGATGACGATGTTCTTCAGGGCGTTCGCGCGCTTTCGCGACTGCTTGACGGCTTTGGCGAGCCGCTCAACGCTGTTCTCGACAGCCGCCGCCTTCGCCGCCAGCTTCTTTACCTCGCCGAAGCGGATGTACGCCTCGTCGAGCAGCGGGTTTGTCGTGCTCAGCCCGTAGTCGGGCAGGGGAAGCTCCTCGCAGCGCACATCGGGAATCTCGACGCCCATCACCGAGCGGGTCAGGATCGTCAGGTCGTCGCCGGTGTCGCGCGACATCGCGATCCGGAAGACCTCGTTCTGACCGAGCGTCATGTTCGCCTCCTGAAGCGCCTCGTAAGCCTTGGCAAACGCCTCCGCCATCTCGGCGCGGACGCTGTCGACGTCGACGGAGAGCCTCGACATCTCGCGCGTCATCAGCATCCTTTTCCGGTCGAGCAGCTCATATCCGAGCTCCGCGAGCCCGAGAGAGCGCTTCATCGCCATCAGATTGCTTTTCGTCGGGGTGACTGTCATGCGTCACTCCTCCTTTTCGACATATTTAGCGCAGTGCTTCTCATACATATCGTCGCTGACGCGCTCAAGCTCGTCGCGCGGGAGAATTGCCAAAAGCTTCCAGCCGAGGTCGAGCGTGTTGTCGATATTCCGGTTCTCGAAGCGATCCTGAGTCAGGAACTCCGCCTCGAATCTGCGTCCGAACTCGAAATAAAGCTTGTCGGTGGGGGAGAGATCCTCCTCGCCGATGACGCTCGCGAGCGAACGCACGTCCTGCACCTTCGCGTAGGAGGCGTAGAGCTGGTTCGAGAGCACGGGGTGATCGTCTCTGGTCGCGCCGTTTCCGATTCCGTCCTTCATAAGTCTTGAGAGCGACAGCTGAATCGAGACCGGCGGGTAGATGCCCTTCATCTCGAGCGCACGGTCGAGCACTATCTGCCCCTCGGTGATGTAGCCGGTGAGGTCGGGGACGGGATGCGTGACGTCGTCGTTCGGCATGGTGAGAATCGGCAGCTGAGTCACCGAGCCCTCGCAGCCCTTTATGCGTCCGGCGCGCTCATATAGCGACGCGAAATCCGAGTAGAGATAGCCCGGATAACCCTTTCGACCGGGAATTTCGTTCTTAGCCGACGCGACCTCGCGCAGAGCCTCGGCGTAGGAGGTCATGTCGGTCATGATGACCAGCATATCCATTCCGTGCTCGAAGGCGAAATACTCGGCACAGGTCAGCGCGCATCTTGGCGTCAGTATTCTCTCAACGATCGGGTCGCCGGCGAGGTTCTGGAACATAACGACGCGCGAGAGCACGCCGGTCTCCTCAAAGGAGCGGCGGAAGTAGTCCGCGACGTCGTTCTTGACTCCGAGCGCCGCGAAGACTATGCCGAAATTGCCCGACATCTTCGCCTGCCGGACAATCTGCGCGGCAAGCTCGTTGTGGCTCATTCCCGCGCCGCTGAAAATCGGCAGCTTCTGACCCTTGATGAGCGTGCAGAGCGCGTCTATCGACGAGATTCCTGTGCGGATATAATCGCGCGGATAGTCACGGCTTACCGGGTTTATCGCGAGTCCGTTTATGTCGATTTTCTTCTCGGGGCAGATGTCGCCGAGTCCGTCGATGGGTCTGCCCGCGCCGTCAAAGACTCGTCCGAGCATGTCCTTTGCGACCGGAAGCTCAAGCGGGCGTCCGGTGAGCCGGGTCTTGGTGTTCGAGAGCGAGATTCCCTCCGTGCCCTCAAAGACCTGAATGACCGCCGTCTCGCCCTCAAGGCTGATTATTCTGCCCATCCGGTGATCGTTTTCGCCGACAACTATTTCGACAAGCTCCTCATAGCACGCGCCGCGCACTCCGTCGAGCACTATCAGCGGACCGTTGGCGTTTTTCAGACCGATATATTCTATATTCATTTTGTGACCTCCGGTGAGATGTCATAGCGCTTTTCGATCTCCGAGAAGAGCCCGGCGAGCTTTTCGCGCAGCTTGTCAACGGCGGTGAGATCGTCGTTCGGAAGGTCGAATTTCATGCGGCAGAGCAGGTCGAATATCCCGGCGTTCTTCACCTGCGAGACCGGGATCGATTTCGAGATAAGCCCCTTCGCGCGGTCGCTGACCTCGATTATCAGCTTCATCATCTCGTACTGCTTCTTGACCGGCACGGAGCAGTCCACCTCGTGCATCGCGTTCTGCTGCAAAAATCCGACTCTGACGCAACGCGCCGTCTCGAGAGTCAGCTTCTGTTCGTCGGCTAAAAGGTCTGAGCCGATAAGCTTTACGATGTCCATCAGCCGGTTCTCCTCCGAGAGGATGTTCTGCACGCGGGTGCGCAGTGCGGGAAAGTCTGGCGCGACATTATGTCTGAACCAGTCGTCGAGCTCGAGAGTGTATTCGCTGTAGCTGGTCGTCCAGTTGACCGCCGGGTAATGGCGGGCGTAGGCGAGCGATTTCTCGAGCGCCCAGAAGACGCGGATGAAGCGCTTTGTGTTCTGTGTGACCGGCTCTGAGAAGTCGTTGCCCTGAGGCGAGACCGCGCCGATTATCGAGACCGAGCCCTTTTCGCCCGACAGCGTCTCGACCTGCCCGGCGCGCTCATAGAACGCCGAGAGTCTCGACGGAAGATAAGCGGGGTAGCCCTCCTCGGCGGGCATTTCCTCGAGCCGTCCGGAGATCTCGCGCAGAGCCTCTGCCCAGCGCGACGTCGAGTCCGCCATCAGCGCGACGTTGTAGCCCATGTCGCGGTAATATTCGGCGAAGGTGACTCCGGTGTAGATCGAAGCCTCACGCGCCGCGACCGGCATGTTCGAGGTGTTCGCGATCATTATGGTTCTCTCGAGCATCGAGCGCCCGGTGCGCGGGTCGATCAGTCCCGAGAACTCCTCGAGGACCTGCGTCATCTCGTTTCCGCGCTCGCCGCAGCCGACGTAGACGATATGTCCGCGTCCGACCACTTCGCCAGCTGATGCTGGAGCATCGTCTTGCCTGTTCCGAATCCGCCGGGGATCGCGGCCGCTCCGCCCTTGGCGAGAGGGAAGAGCGTGTCAATGACGCGCTGTCCGGTGACAAGCGGCTCGGAGATCGGGAGGCGCTTTGCGACCGGGCGGGGTTTTCTTATCGCCCAGCGGACAAGCATAGTGAGCTCGTGCTCCTCGCCGTCCTCGTCGACATACTTTATTATCGGCTCGACGACGGTGTGCTGACCGCTCTCTGCCGCGAATGTAACTTTTCCGTGAACATTATCGGGGACAATACAGCGGTGGCGGACTACAGGAGTCTCGTCGCACTCGGCAAAGATGAGTCCGGGCTTTATCTCGTCACCGGGCTTTAATTTAATCTCAACGTCCCAGAGCTTCTTTGTGTCGACCGCGGGAACGTCGATTCCGGGCGCGATGAAGTGTCCGCTGACCGCCTCGAGCGCCTTCAGCGGGCGTCCGATTCCGTCGTACATTCCGGTCAGGAGTCCGGGCGCCAAGGTCGCCGACATAGGCATTCCGGTGCGTGAGACCGGCTCGCCGGGACGTACTCCGGTTGTATTTTCGTAGCACTGTATCGTCGTCCGTTCGCTTGAGATATTGATGACCTCGCCGATGAGCCGCGCGTTTCCGATATAGACCGTCTCCATCATGTTGAGGTCGGTCTTTCCGGCGATTGTCACGACCGGTCCGTTGATTCCGTAAATAGTATATTTCTTCATTCCGCGCCCTCCTCAGATACCGCCTGTCCGAGCAGCGAGTTGAAGTGCGCTTTCTCGGAGTTCAGACCGTCGTCGAGCGTCGCGTCGATCGAGATTCCGTGCGCCGCCGAGTAGAAACGCGCTCCGCCTATCTTTATGTTCTTGTCGGGCATGACGCTGTAGACCGGCGCGGTGTCTGTCGTTCCGGTCTCTAATTTTTCGTCGAGCAGGTCGTCGAGCGCCTCGAGAATCGCGTACTTGTATTGCAGGTCGCTTTGCGACAGGAAGATCGTGAACGACGCGCTCTGCTTTCTGAGAACCCCGACGCAGAGCTTCACGAGCCAGTCTTTGTAGCTCTCGCCCGACGCGAACTCCGTGAGCTTTTCGCGCGCGCGGTCGAGAACTTTTTTCATTATCTCCTCGCGGTAGAGAAGAAGCTCGCGTCTCGTCTCCATTATCTCGCGCGAGAGCGCCTGGCTGTTCTCGCGGCGTATCTTTTTCATCTCGCTCTGAATGCGCTCGTAGACCTCGGTGAGGATCTTATGCTCGCCCTCGTCGAGGCGCTTTTTCTCCTCGGCTGTGACCTCGGAGTCGATTCTGCCCGCGATCTCCTCAGCCTCGCCGAGAGCCTCGTTCACAAAGCGCATGAGCTTTTCTTCGTCTCTTATTGGCATTGTTTATTCCTTTCGTTCGCCGTGCCGGTCGGGGATGTCGAGTATCAGCGGCATCTGACTCTTGCGCCTCAGCTCGTCGATGTGATCCCCGGCGAGCGCGCGGAGCTTGCTCGTGATGAGGATTACGCCGATCGAGCTGTCGGTAAAAAGCCTGTCGAGCTCGGCTGTCACCTCGTCGCGTTCGTGCAGAACGACTCCGTCGACGCCCGAGAGCCGCATTCCGGCGAGGGTGTCGTTGTTGTCGCTTATCACATACATCCGCATGGCTCAGAACTTCGCGAGGATCTGAATCGAGATCAGCATTCCGTAGAGCGCGACGCCCTCGGCAAGCGCGACGAAGATGAGCGCCTTACCGAAGGTCTTCGGGTTCTCACTGATAGCTCCGATTGCCGCCGACGCAGACGAGGCGACCGCGATGCCCGCGCCGATGCAGGAGAGTCCGGTCGCGAGAGCCGCGCCGAGAAGTCCGATTCCGAAGCCGGTAGTGTAGCCGGATTCAACGGCGGTGGCGACAGCCTCTCCGGCGTCAGCCGAGACTCTGACCGCGCCTGTTCCGAAGGCTAAGATGCAGACCATGAAGCAGGCGGCAATATTGACGGCGAGAGCGATCTTGCGCGACTTGGGAGTCTTCACGACTCCGGCGGCGCAGAGGACGAGCGGGATGAGCGAAGCGATGAAAAGAAGAGTAAAAAGTAACATTTTTGGGATTTCCTTTCCTTTAATTTAATCAGTCGTTGCGGCTTCTGCTTCCGGCGGGCTCAAACGGGCGTCCGTTGCCCTCGAAGAAGCGTCCGAAAAGCTCGTAGAATTCGAGACGGAGCACCTGAATGCAGACGATCATGCCCTCAAAGCCGATGACGAAGAGGTTTCCGATCACGAGTATCACGGGGTTGTAGCCGTCCGCGGTCTGGGCTAAGAGGAAGACGACGCTCATCATTCCGACGTGCGAGAGCGCGAACGCTCCGATACGGATGAACGAGATCGTATTCGTGAGGTAGGAGAGCACCACCTCGAAGAGCTCGAAGAAGTTCTCGAGCGCGAAATCAAGCTTCGATTCCGGCACGACATCCGCGCGTCCCTCGCAGAGCTTGGTGAGCGGCTCGCGCAGGAAGAGTATCAGCAGCATGACGACGATCAGTCCGACTAAAACGCCGGTTGGCATCGCGAACTTCACATAGCCGAGCATCATGAGCACCAGAACTACCGCTCCGACATACATTAAAAGTCCGGGCAGACCGTTCTGCGAGAAGAAGATTTTTTCGATGTTCTTCTGCCTGATGCCGTTTATTATGTTGACCGCCATCACGGCGATTATCATGACGACGCCGATTCCGACCGCCGCGAAGAGGACGGTGTTGATGTTCTCGTTCGGGTTGAAGCCATGGATCAGGTCCTCCATTCCGAAGACCGAGCCGTAGAAGAAGCCGAAGCCGATGCTCGATACTCCGACGCACATCAGTACCTTTCCGAGCGACATTTTTTTGAGAAACCACATCAGAGCGCCGACGAGGATTATCACCGCGCCCTGTCCGACGTCGCCGAACATCATTCCGAAGAAGAGGAAGTAGGTTATCGCGACAATCGGCGTCGGGTCGAGCTCGTCGTAGGACGGGAGTCCGTACATCGTGACGAAATCCTGGAATCCGCCGAGGAATCCGGGATTCTTCAATTTTGTCGGGGGCATTATTCCGTCGCGGGTCTTCGCCGCCTCGAGCGTGCATTTGACCGACGGCGACTTTTCAAGCTCTGCCTTGAAGCTCTCAGCGCGGGTCTTTGTCACGTATCCGGCGAGCGTGAAGCCGTCGCGTGTTATCACCGCCTTGCGTCTGAGCTCATACGCGCGGTCAAGACGGGTCAGCACCGAATTGTCGGCGGCGCACTCGTCCGAAAGCCGCTTTGCCAGCGCTTTGATCGAGGAATTGACCTCGTCGAGTCTCGCGCGGGCAGAGGTCATGTCGGCGTTCATCGCCTCGATCGCGCTCCCGGGCGTTCCGTGAGCCCTCTCGGAGATGCGCACGCGCTCGAAGTGCAGTGACTCAAAGAGCGCGTCGATGCGTGCCGCCTTTGTGTGCGGGGTGACGTAGAGTCCCCAGACCTCGCGCTTCTCCACGGACGACGCGTAGAAGAACATGTCCTCGATGTCAGCCGTGTAGGAGGAGAGGTTGTCATAGCTCTCGCGGGGCATGTGCCCGAAGCGGAATCGGAAGAATTCGCAGGCGAATACCTTGTCCAGGTCGACGTTAGCGTTCTTCAGGTGGGTCAGCTGACCGAGTATCTGTTCGTCCTCGCGGAGATCCTCCGTGAGTTTTGAGCGCTCAGCCGAGAGCGCGTCGAGTTCGCTCTCAAAGCCCGAGAGCTTTTTGTCAACCTTCGCTAAAAATTCAGTCTCGGCTCCGTCAGAGCCGGGAAGCGAGTCGGGAACGCTGTCGGGGAGAGCCGCTCCGGCTTCTTTCGCGAGGCTTGAGAGTCTCGTCAGCATCGGCGCAAAGCGGTTCGCGCTCTGCGTTGTGAGTCCGTGCGATGGGTGAGCCGCAAGTAATTCGCCCGCGTCGTCCATGTGGAACTCAGGCTCCGCGATGCAGCGGAGTATCGTGTCGGCAAAATCGCGCTCGGCGCCGCTGACACTTATCATATCAAGTTTTACTACTGCCATTTCTTTTCTTCCTTATTCAAACTATCAGCCGTTCGGTAATCCGTTCTTTTGAAAGCCCATAGCGCAGCGCCTCGAAGAGATAGATGAGATTGTCGGTCTCGACCCGCAGCAGATTCAGATAGCCGAGCGCCGCTGCCGCCGAGCTCTTTCCGGCGAGCTTCTTTGAGCGCGCGAAGGTCATCTTCGTGCCGTATTCGCCGGTCGAGGTCTTTTCGTCGAGCTCCTCAACCGGTCGG
>CAKSOR010000060.1 GCA_934477985.1 uncultured Eubacteriales bacterium | reverse complement strand
GCGCAGCAGTCGCAGCATCCCGCCGCTGAAATAGAGCTTATACCCGACTACGTTGAATCTGTGCGGATTGTCCCAGAGCGTTGTGTCGAACTCGCACAGCGTCATTTTCCCGTGCTCGTCTACCTCGCTGTTAAGCCTATGTCCGCCCCAGACCTGATACTCGTTCTCATAACGCTCTTTATCGCTCGTCACGTATCCGGCGGGAAGATAGCTTCCGCAGATATTCCACGCGCCGCCGTCTCGCCTCTCGGGTCTCTTGGGGATCGAGACCATCTGAAATTTCTGTAGCGCAGTCAGCGCGAAATACCTCTTGAGTGAGTTTCTTTGTCGCTCGTCGAGCCGCTCCTCAAGTACTTTCAGCTTTGCGATACCGTCTTCGATAATCGACCAGAAGCAATCAAAATGTTCGGTTGTGAAGTGCTGCTCCGCCTCGAAGCGTCTCTCAAAATCCTCTGGACGGTAGATAATAAAGTCGGTCGCTACCCTGCCGTTCGACTCGGTCATCAGCTCGGCATCGACGAGCTTTTTTGTTATCGGCTCGATGTAGACGGTCGGTATGCCGATCGAGTCGGCGAGTTCGGGAAGAGTCAGCGGACGCTCATATGCAAGCGCCAGCAGGTTCTGGACGATAAGATCGTCAATTATCAGCGCGTTCGGTTCGTTTCTACCCGAACGACCATCATACCAGGTGTTGAGTCTTCCTGCTAAAGTGCGTGTTGTTTCGTTCATCGTGTCAAATCCTTTCCGAATCTTTTCGCGACCCGCGAAGAGGCGGCTTTTTACCGTACCGACCGGGATGTTCAGCCGCGCCGCGATCGTCCCGACGTCGCTTCCGTTGTAGTAGTAGTCGATGATGACCTCGCGCGTCAGCTTTGAGAGATAATCTATCTCGCGGCGGATTTTGTCGGTGTCGGCGGTCTCTGGGTCGTCGACCGGCTCGTCATCGAGACTGACTATCGTCGGCTGGCGGTATTTGCGCCTCAGCGAGTCGTTCAGCTTGTGAAAGAAGGTATTCGAAAGCCACGTCTTCGGATGCTCGATAACCCCGCCGCGCGAGAGAAATGAGTAGGCCGCTAAAAATGTCTCGGACACAAGGTCGTCGGCGTCAGACACGCGGGTTTCGGCAAGTCTCCGGATGTAGTCGTAATATTCAAGAATCCTGTCCATAGAATCCCTCCTTTTCACACGTATAGTCGTAAAGATTCGCGTTTGGTTCACCCGGAATCAAAAAAATCGGAGCGGAAAACCGCCCCGATCAAAAAAATTATCTGTTGTCCTTGTTGATCGCTTCCCAGATGCCGTTTATGTAGGTCGCTCCGAGCGCGCGGTCATAGAGTCCGTAGCCGGGTCTTCCGCTCTCGCCCCAGATCATGCGTCCGTGGTCGGGGCGGATGTAGCCGTCGAAATCGACGTCCCACGCCGCCTTCAGGATCTCGTACATATCGAGCGAGCCGTCCGGGCTGTAGTGTCCGGTTTCGTTGAAGTCGCGCGGTCCGGTGATCTTTATGTTGCGGGCGTGCAGGAAGTGGATGCGTCTCATCGCGCCGAAGTGGCGGATCATGTCGACAACGTCGTTCTTCGGGTCAACTCCGAGCGAACCCGTGCAGAGCGTGAGACCGTTAGCCTCGCTGTCGACCAGCTTGCAGAATCTCTCAAGGTTCTTCGCGTTCGTGATAACTCGCGGAAGTCCGAAGATTCCCCACGGCGGATCGTCCGGGTGGATCGCCATCTTGATGCCGTTCTCCTCACATACCGGGATGACGCCGTGCAGGAAGTAGCTCATGTTCTCCCAGAGCTTTTCCTCGTCGACCGACTTGTACTCGGCGAGAAGCGCGCGCAGACCGTCCTGAGTGTAGCTCTCGTCCCAGCCGGGAAGCGAAAGCTTCTTGGTGTTCGGATCCATCGCGAGAACCTCGGCGTCGCGGTAGATAAGACAGGTAGAGCCGTCGGGATTCTTATGAGCGAGATCCGAGCGGAGCCAGTCAAACACCGGCATGAAATTGTAGCAGATGACCTTGACTCCGGCGTCGGCAAGCTTCTTTACATTGCGGCGATAGACCTCGATGTACTCGTCGCGCGAGGGCTTGCCGAGCTTGATGTCCTCGTGAACCGGGACAGACTCGACGACCTCAAAGGCGAGACCGTGGGAATTCGCGGCGGTTTTGACCTTGTCGATGCTCTCGACGCTCCACTCTTTTCCGGGCGGGACGTCGTAGACAGCCGAGACGACGCCCGACATTCCGGGAATCTGCGAGATATACTCGAGGCTCACCGGGTCGCTTTCGCCGTACCAGCGGAAGGTCATTTTCATTTCCTTCATTGTATTTTCCTCCTTTTCTAGGATGTAATAATATAATACACTATTTTTTGTGATTTGTCAAGAGGAAATCCGCGCAAGGTGGCGGCGAGTTTTCAGAAAATGAACCGTATCTGATAAAAAGCGGTCAGTCGAGCGTGATGAGCTCCATCGAGTCGCGGATTCTCGCGGCGAGGTCGAAGAGGGTGTCGGCGTCGGTCGTTATTGACTTGGGAGTCATCAATTTGAAGCGTGTTTTATCAAGTCTGACATCCACCTCATTGTAACTTGGAGTAAATATCATGCCGTCCCTTTCTGTATATTCGCGATCTCTGTTGCCGCTTCTGATCCCATCCAGCGGGTCATTGTCACCGAAGGACTCGCGGCTGATTGCGATAATAATGCAGTTTTTGAAGTCATAGCTGAAGTCGTCTGACATAAGCTCGTCATTTGGCGCGTAGAAGTAGAGTATGGCTGTCTTCTCGACAGACGCGTATGAAAGTGTGAACCCTTCGATATCAGCGGTAGGAAACCAGAAACTTTCGAGACTCTCAATATCCTGCCGCACGTAAGAGTCGTAGATCATATATTCATATGACAGACTTTCATCGGTAGAATGCATCATTGTCATTACAGTGTCTTCGCTCAGATTGCGGAATCTCTCGAGCCCTTTGAGCATACTCAGGATGTCGGCTTTCAGGGCGTCCTTGCCGTCAAGGTTTTCAACGTTGAATATGGTCAGCAGAATTCCGCATGTAGTTTGTCTTTCCACGGGCTTTTTGTATTTCACGAGCTCCATCGAGTCGCGCACCCTCACAGCGAGGTCGAGGAGCGTGTCATGGTCGCTCAGTGAGTCCGGGACGAGCATGCTGAAGAAGGTTTGCTGTACGGCGGCGCTGATCTCGTTTGAATCTACCACCTGGAGCGTTTTTTCGCTCAGAAAATAATACTTGCCCTCAGCTCTGCCAAGCGGTATCGCGAGAGGCTTACCGGGGTCGACATCGTCAGGGTGTTTTACTCCTATAACTATCCCGTCAGAGAGGTCGAATTCACAGTCATCTCCGTCCGTGACCCTTCCGGTCGGAATATAGAGATACAGAACAGTGCGCGTATCGGTGATTTTCGCACCGATCATTGTGAACCCTTCGATGTCAATGGTCGGGAAGAGGGTCTCGGTCATGCTTTCCGACTCACTGAGCAGTTGCAGAAGCCCGGATCTGACCTCATCCGTGCTCTTGCATGGAGCGGTCGAAGCACCCTGAGCCGACAGCTCGGCGATCAGCACATCTCTGGTTGTTTCGGTCGTGGTCTCGTCCGCTGTCTCAGCCGTTGTCCCGGGCGTTTCCGCGACCGGCTCGCTTGCGCTGGTAATTTCATCCGCCCCGGTCGTCTCCGGCGCGGCATTCACTCCGCCCGCGCACGCGGTCAGCGCCATGCAGGCGATCAGCAAAGGCAATATTCTTTTCATGATTCACCACCCCGACGTCTCGTCGTATTTTTCAGCGAGCCCGAACAGCTCCTCGATCCGCGCGGCTTCCCCGGCGCTGTCAGCCGGACCGTAGAGATTCCCGTCATTGAAGCGCAGACGCACATAGGTCTCGCCGCCGTCCTTTATGAAGGCTATCCGGAAGATTGTTCCGATAGCTCCGGGCTCCGCGGAGCGGAAATCGTTGTACGGCACGCTCCATTCGCGAAGCCGCCATTTCTCGCCGAGCCGCTCGAAGAGCGTGCAGTTTCCTCTGATGTTGAAGCTTTGCATATGGTCGGTATAGACCTCGCCGTCCAGCGTCACCGTACCATCGTAGTGCACCGGGTCGAGGAGATTCTTCACCCGCTTTATGTCGATCTCGGCGCGCTTTACCTCGCCGTCGGTCGAGCAGACATCCAGCCCGCGCTTTATATTAGACTTGTTCGATAACCCTCCCGACTTGTCAATCAAATTGCCGACTTGCGTCGCCAATTTGATACGCTAAAGTCGGGTTATCGAACAGGTCTATTGACCGAATAGGTGCGGCTAAGCGCAAAGCAGACGGCGCAGGCGATGATTATCAGGGGGAGAGTCAGCGCGATGATTCTGCGTTTCGTCATGGTCATTCCTCTTTATATCTGATAAGACGCGGTTTCCTTGAAAAAGTTCCGCTGTCGGGCAAATTTTTGTGGATAAGCTGAACAATAAATCAGCGTTTCCTTAGTCAGCCGACACAAAGACCGCCGGAGTCGTCGTGCCCTCAATATTGAAGAGATACACCGGGCGGTAGAATCCCTTCGAGTCGATTTTTCCGACGAGTCTGACGCTTTCGACCTCCACCTTTTCCGGACGGTCGTACTCGAACGCGCCGCCATACGAGAAATCACCGCGCTCAAGACGTCTGGCGGCTTCCGACTCGCTGACCACCTTAACGGTTCTGTACGGAGTCAGCGTCGAGACGGAATTGCGCATCTTCGCGATATTTCCATCTCCGTCGAAGAGCACCTTCACTGTTCCGTCGATGAAGTTTCCGCCGACCTCAATCATGCTGGCTGTCAGCGTGCAGACTCCGTCGTCGAACACACAATCAACGCTCCCGGGCAGGTTGATTCCCCATCCGCGGAGCTTTTCGAGCACCTCAGCCTTCGGGAGCCCGATCTTTTCGCCTCTGAACGCCATCTCGCCGAGCTCATAGAAGCCGTCGGGATAGGAGATTTTGAGTATGCGTGGCTTGCGCTCCTTTTCCATGCGGTCCATGAACCAGATCTCGTTGTCGTAATAATAAACTTCGTCGAACCGCGCGCTGAGCCTTTCCTCGACCTGTCTCGCGAACTCCTCCGCGTCCTTTTTGTCGAGCGTCACGGCTTTGCAGACCAAGAACTCGGTTTCGTTTTCGTCTGGTGTAAAGTCATAGCTCCACTCAATGCCGCGGGTGTCCACGCGGAAATACGGCAGGCAGTCGAGATTTCCGAACTCCTTTGCCTGATAGACTCCGAAGACTCCGAGCGCGATAAGAGCGATCGAGAGCGGGCAGGCGAGCGGCACAAACCAGCGCTTTTCCTTCTTTCTGAGCGCTCGGAACGCCGCGATGAGCGAGTAACCGATCACACAGCCGAGCGTGTTTGTTATAAGGTCGTCGATGTCCGCCGCGCCGCGGTTGAGTATGAGCTGCAATAGCTCGATGACAAAGCTCATCCCCGCTCCGGCGGCGGTGACCTTATACCATCTGTCGAGCTTTGGAAAGACGAGTGGGAAGAGTATTCCGGCGGGAATGAACATTGCGATGTTCAGGACGATATTCAGCCAGAGAGTCGTTGACATCGTGTTCCAAGCCTCGGCGAACTCGGCAAAAACGCGCAGGCTCAGCCGCCCGCCGCCGCTCATTCTGAGCAGTGTCCCCATAGCGACCAGCGCGAGGTATCCGGCGGTCAGCGCGCCGGGCGCCAGCCGTTTCCACGGGAAATTTTCGTTATTTTTTCGCGTGATGAGCCGCAGAATAAGTATAGCGATAAAGCAGCCGATGATTACTCCGAGAGCGAGCGCGCCGCCGCGCTTCATCAGGTCAAGTACGTGTAACAGCAGATTGTGCATTTGTTTTTCCCCTGTTTTGAAAATTCCCGGCGTGCTGTGACGTGAGGCGCGCCGGGATAGTTTTTACTTTTGCGTATCGTGAGACGGCTTCTTGCCAGGCGTCACACCCACTCAAGCGGCTTCAAGCTGTACTCGACACCGATCAGCCACTCGTTGCAGTTGTGCGGACGCGCGAAGCCCGCGAAGAGCTCGCCCTCCTTGCCGTCCATGACCTCGATCTCGAGGAAGTTCCAGCAGCCGAATTTCTTGTCGGTCGTGACGTTGACCCCCGTCTTTCCTCCGCGGTGGAACGCCGGGACGTAGAAGCTGCCGTCACCCGAAAGCACCTCTTTGCCGTTCAGCTTTGCCTTGAACGCGCGGTTCGAGTAAACGCCGAGCTTGGTCGACATGAAGGGATTTATCTTGACCGCGACGCGGTAGAGGTAATGTCCGGCAGGAACTTCCTGGAATATCGCGCGCGAGTCGATACGCTCGACCTTTCCGGTGTCGAGGTTTGTCCGCTCCCACGGAATCGCGACCGGAAGGTCGGCGGTGACCTTCCACGACACGCCGTTCACCTTGAAATCAAGGTCGAGATCATTGTCGCGCGGGCGCTTCTTCTCCATGTCCGGCGGGGCGATGCAGAGCAGGAAGCGGCACTCGTCTGTCGGCGCGAGATTGAATTCATAGCTCTCAAGAGTGCTCTTCCAGCCGTCCGGAAGGCTCACGGTGAACTTTCCGCTGAGTCTCTCGTCCTGAGTGTTGCGGAGAACGACCTGGAATCCCGAGCGCTCGCCCGGCTTTACCGCGACGTACTCGGGGTAGATCACCCTGACAAGCAGGGGCGTCAGCGCCACGAGCGATTCATGATTCGAGTCCATGTGGTCGGCGGCGTGAGTGTCAGCCGTCCAGGGCTTGTGCATTGCCGGGACATCGTGGCGGATTATGCCGGTGAACTGCTCCGAGCCGTAATAGTCGAGGACGTTTATCGCGGTGTCGGCGACGAGCTCGCAGAACTCGCCTATCGTGTCGGGCTCGTGCATTCCCATGATGCTGGTCGAGAGGACGAGCGAGTCGCCGATCGGTCTCAGCCACCTCTCTTCGATGAGGTCGGGGTTGATTATTCCGATTATCGAGCCGAGCGTCGCGCAGGTGCAGTCGGTATCGTAGCCGAGCCCGCAGGCGATGCAGATTCCCTTCGAGAAATCGCCCTCTGACGCGAGCCACGAGATGACGATGAGTCCTAAGTTTATCGTGACGTCGGTCCAGTTCTGGACATAGAATTCTTTCACGAACTTCTCGCGCGCCGCGTAAGGGTCGCCGAGCTCTTCGACGCACTTCGCCGCGAATCTTATGCCGCTCGCGAGACGACCGCTTTCGGGAATGAAGGAGAGTCCGGTGTCGATGAGCTTTCTCGCCGTCGCGATGCCCGAGACCGACTCATTGAACGCCGCGCTCTCGACCGCCGAGAGAAAGACGCATGCCTCCATGCCGTCGGCGTAGTGGTCGGTGCAGGCGTCCTCACGCGAGAGTCTGACCGCGAGCGCGGGGTCTCCGGGGGCAAGGCACGCCCAGAGCTCGCTCCTTATCGCCGCGCCCATTCCGGCGTAGAACTTGTTACAGTAGTAGCCGCAGAGCGGCGCGAGTCTTCCGAGAGCCACGTTCCATCGTGCCGCGCCGTATTCGTCGGGTCCGCCGTCCTGAAGATGCTCCCAGAGCGTCGAGAGGTGGAAGCGGTTGACCGGGAGTCCGAAGCGCCGGATTATCTCGAGGTCTATGACCTGAAGGTCAAGATCGTCGTTCGGCGCCATCGCCGTCGGTACGGGCGTGTAGAAGTCGATCTTCCGGGTCTCAAGGCTGCCCTCGAACGGCATTCCGAGCGTTCCGCCGACTGCCTTTCCGGTGAAGCAGCCGCCCAGCTTCCTTTTGTAGGTGTTGAAATCCATAAAATTCATCTCCTGTGTTTTTTATTGGTAATATTATTATAAATTATCTTTCGCGATTTGTCAAGCGGTATCTTGACTCTTCCGAAAAAATGTGATATAATGTAGTAAACGAAAAAACAAAGGAAATTTGATATGGAGATAAACAATGAGTTCCTGCCGATCTCACGCGCCGATATGGAGTCGCGCGGCTGGGATCGCCCGGATTTTGTGTATGTAAACGGAGACGCATATGTCGACCACCCGAGCTTCGGAGCTTCGATAATCACCCGCGTGCTCGAGGCGGAAGGCTTCAGAGTGGCGTTTCTGGCCCAGCCCGACTACAAGTCCTGTGAGGCTTTCAAGGAGTTCGGACGCCCGCGTCTCGGCTTCCTTGTCTCAGCCGGAAACATCGACTCGATGGTCGCGCACTATACCGTCTCGAAGAAAAAGCGCAACTACGACTACTATTCGCCCGGCGGAAAGATGGGCAGACGCCCCGACCGCGCCGTCATCGTCTACTGCAACCGCATCCGCGAAGCCTACGGCGACGTGCCGATAATCTTGGGCGGACTCGAGGCGTCGCTCAGGCGCATGGCTCACTATGATTACTGGGACGACAAGGTGCGCCGCTCGATACTCGTCGATTCCCGCGCCGACATTCTCACCTACGGCATGGGCGAGAATATCATAAGGCGCTTGGCTCAGCTTCTCGACCGCGGCATACCGGTGAAGAAGATACACGACGTTCGCGGGACTGTCTATCTCACGACCCGCGACGACAAGCCGCACTACGAGGTCGCCGGGGAATGGGACTACGATGAAATCAAGACCGACAAGCGGCTCTACGCCGAGGCTTTCGGCGTGCAGTACCGCAACACCGATTCGATAACCGGCAAGGCGCTCGTCGAGTACTACGACAATAAAATGCTCGTCCAGAATCCGCCGATGCCGCCGCTTGAGCGCGAGGAGCTTGACCGGGTCTACGCGCTTCCATACGCGAGAAGACCGCATCCGGTCTACGACAAGGACGGCGGAGTTCCGGCGATAACCGAGGTCGAGATGTCGGTGACGCACAACCGCGGCTGCTTTGGCGCGTGCAATTTCTGTGCGATAGCCTTCCATCAAGGGCGGACAGTCCGCTCAAGGTCGATAGAGTCGGTCGTCGAGGAGGCTAAGCTGATAACGACTCTCCCGCACTTCAAGGGCTACATAAACGACGTCGGCGGACCGACCGCGGACTTCCGCTATCCCGCCTGCAAGAAGCAGCTCGGGTCGGGAGTCTGCCCGAACCGTAAATGTCTCGCTCCGACACCCTGCAAGAATCTTGTCGTCGACCACTCGGAGTATATCGAGCTGCTTTCGAGGATCGAGGCTCTGCCGAAGGTCAAGAAGGTCTTCATCCGCTCGGGCATCCGCTTTGACTACGTGATGGCTGACCCCGATGAGAGCTTCTTCAAGAAGCTGGTGCGCGACCACGTCAGCGGACAATTGAAGGTCGCGCCCGAGCACTGCGCGAATCAGGTGCTCGCCTGCATGGGCAAGCCGAAAATCGAGGTTTTCGAAGCCTTCAGGAAGCGCTATTTCGAGCTCACGAAGAGCTTCGGCAAGGAGCAGTATCTCGTGCCCTACCTGATGTCGAGCCACCCCGGAAGCCGGCTTGTCGACGCGGTCGAGCTCGCGGTCTACCTAAAGACCTGGGGCTACGCGCCCGAGCAGGTTCAGGACTTCTACCCGACGCCCGGAACGGCTTCGACCGTCATGTACTACACAGGTCTCGACCCGCTGACGATGAAGCCGGTCTACTGCGCCGTCGACTACGAGGAGAAGAAGATGCAGCGTGCGCTGCTTCAGTGGAGCAAGCCCGACAACGCCGACATCGTCCGCGCGGCTCTGCGCAAGTGCCACAGGGAAGACCTGATCGGCTTCGGTCCGGAGTGCCTTGTCAAGCCTGAGAGAAGCGGCGGCGCGAATTTCAGGGACAACAGGCGCGCCGACGTTCAGTCACGCACGGGACGGCAAGGCGCGAAAAAGGATACGTATCAGAAGGGCGCTTCCGGACACTCCGGAAAGGCAGGTGCCAAGCCTTCCGGAAAGCCGGGCTCAAGGCAGTCCGCAAAGCCCGGCAGCAAGCCGTTTTCTTCCGATAAAAAACGCTCCGGCGATAATAATTCTGGGGATAAGCTGAATAATTCGGGTTTTCACGCGAAAAAGGCTTGAATTTATGGTTTTTTTCGCGTGAAAACAACCTTAAATCAGCGTTTCCCTAGAAAGCGCCGCCCGAATTAACATTACATTAATCTTACATTTACGAAAACTCCATTGCAAATTTTTTCGGGATGGTGTAGAATATTATCGTGAATCAAAGCAAAGGAAGGACTGAACAAGATGCCGATGCAAACCGCCGATAAGGAGAACGGAATCCAGAACCCCACTGACCGCTCCAAGACCATCACCTTCTCTGTCCACGACGAGAAAGAGGT
>CAKSOR010000059.1 GCA_934477985.1 uncultured Eubacteriales bacterium | reverse complement strand
GGGGGTCCCCGCCCCCCGACGCCCCCCACCCTTCCCTAAACCTTTTCAAACATGGGTTATACGCACTATCGTTAGTTACTGGGAAGGGGTTTGATCTGAGGGGCTTTCCTTTTTCTTCTTTTCCTTGTTTATTGGCTTCGATTGCTTTATTTAAAGTAGTTTGTTAATCGCTGGATTTACGGTCTTACGCCTGCTACTTTATATATCTGACCTCGCACTCTATTTCGTGCCCGGTCTTTTCCTTCACTTCGCGCTTCACTATCTCTATCAGCTCAAGCACTTCCTTCGCTGTCGCGCCGCCCAGATTCACTATGAATCCGGCGTGCTTCTCCGAGACCCGCGCGTTTCCGACGCTTCTGCCCTTCAATCCGATCTCATCGATCAACTGCGCGGTGATGAAGCCGTTTCCACGCTTGAAGACGCTTCCGGCGCTCGGGAGCTCGAGCGGCTGCTTTTCCTTCCGCCTCGACATATAGTCGTTCATCCGCGCGACTATCTCCGAGTGTTCGCCCGGCTCGAGCCTGAAGGTCGCCGCGAGGACTATTTTTTCGCTGTCCATATAGGCGCTGTGGCGGTAGGAGAAAGCCTGTTCATCTCCGGTGAATTCGCCGGTCTCTCCGGTCTTCATGTCAAACCAGCGGCTGGATATCACGACGTCTGAGATCGCTCCGCCATACGCTCCGGCGTTCATGAAGACTCCGCCGCCGACGCTTCCCGGTATGCCATACGCGAACTCAAGTCCGGCGAGCGACTCCTGAGCGGCTGTCGCGGCGAGTCTTGTCAGCGGGACTCCGGCTTCGGCTGTCAGGTCATAGCCTTTGAACGAGGTCTTTTTGAGTCCGGTGAGGATAACCGCGACGCCATCGAAACCGTTGTCGTCGACGAGGACGTTGCTGCCGTTTCCGAGCACGAGCAGTCGCTCTCCCGAGTCGCGGACGGCGCGCAGCACGCTGACCGCCGCGGTCATATTCTTCGGGAATACAGCGAGCCTTGCCGCTCCGCCGATTTTGAAGGTTGTGTACTGCGAAAGCGGGCAGTTTTCCGTATAATTGATACTCTCTTTTTGTAGAAAATCCGTGAGAAAATTGTTATCCATTCTGTCTCCCATCAGTCCCGGCTTTCAGCGTCGGCGCTTCGGTTATCATCTCTCGCGCGGTCTCGATGAGCTTATCCGTGATGTTTATGCCGCCCATTATCCGCGCGATTTCCCTGACTCTGCCCTCGGTGTCGAGCGGCTTTACGCTTGTCGAGATTCTGCCATCGACCTCGCCCTTCGAGATCAGCAGATGATTGTCGGCGAGCGCGGCTATCTGCGCCGAGTGGGTCACGCACAGCACCTGCGAACCGCCGCTCACCGCGAGGTCGCGGAGCTTGATTCCGATTTTCTGCGAGGTTTTGCCCGAAACTCCGGTGTCGACCTCATCGAAAATCAGCGTGCCGAGCCTGTCGCGGTCGGCAAGAACGCTCTTTATCGCGAGCATTATGCGCGAGAGCTCACCGCCCGAGGCGATCTTCGCGAGCGGCTTCAGGGGCTCGCCCTTGTTTGTTGAGATGAGGAACTCAACGTCGTCGACTCCGCGGCGCGAGAACTCGTTTCCGTCGGGGGTCTCGGCGCGGCGCTTCACACCGGCTGAGAATGAGATTCCCTTCATGTCGAGATAAGCAAGCTCCTCGATTATCTTTTCCTCGAGCGAGTGCGCCGCCTCCATGCGTTTTTCCGAGAGCTCCGCGCCCTGCGCCGACAGAAGCGGCAGAAGAGCCTCGCGCTCGGCTATACAGTCGGCGAGCTTTTCCTCCGAGGTCTCGATAGTCTCGAGCTCGGCTTCGGCTTTTTCGAGGTAAGCGAGCACATCCGGGATGGTGTCGCCGAATTTGCGCTCAAGGCGGGCGATCTGGTCAAGCCTCGTCTCGAGCTTGTCGAGCATCCTTGTCGGATCGCCCTCGGACTCGTCGGCGAAGGCTTCGGCAGTCAGCGCGATGTCCTCGAGCTCGTAGGTCATTGCCTCGAGCCTCACCGAGAGCTCCTCAGCCTCGGGAATCACCGGGACGAGCGCGTCGAGCGCCTTCATCGAGCGGCGGATTTTGTCGAGCGCCGCCGTTCCCTTTTCGTTCTGATAGAGCGCCGAGTAGACGAGCTTTGAGAGCTTGGTCACCTGTTCGCGGTTCTGGAGCTGGGAGCGTTTTTTGTTGAGCTGCTCCTCCTCGTCGGGGCGCAGCTTCGCCGACGCGATCTCGTCGATCTGGAATTTCAGAAACTCGATGCGCTGAGCCTTTTCGCGCTCGTTCCTCGAGAGCTCGGCGATGCGCCTGGTGAGCTCGCAGAAGCGGTCGTAGCTCTTTTCATAAGCCGAAAGCTCGGGGGCGACTCCGGCGTATCCGTCGAGGATGCAGATGTGCCGCTCAGGGTCGAGGAGCGCGATGTTGTCGTGCTGACCGTGGATGCCGATGAGGCAGGAGGCGGCGCTTCTGAGAAGCGAGAGCGGTATAGAGCGGCCGTTCACCCTGACCGCCGACTTTCCAGAAGCCGAGACGGTGCGGGTTATCATCAGCATTCCGTCCTCGTCGGGCGAGAGTCCGAGCGACGCCAGCTGCTTTACCGCCTCGGGCTCAAGTTCAAAGACAGCCGAGACCTCGGCGGTCTCCTCGCCGCTCCTGATGAGCTCGCGCGACTGCTTCGCGCCGAGGATGAGCCCGATGCTGTCGATGATTATCGACTTTCCCGCGCCGGTCTCGCCGGTCAGCACGGTAAAGCCCTTCGAAAGATCTATGTCAGCCGATCTTATGACGGCGATATTCTCGATATGGAGCGAAGTAAGCATTTGATGTCACCCCTTTTCGAAGCTTCAGACGCGCTTCTCGCAGATCTCTCTGAGCTCGGCGATGAGATTCGCCGCGGCGTCGTCGCTCCGCATGACGATGATTATCGTGTCGTCGCCCGCCACGCTTCCGACGATGTCGTCGCGCCCCATCGAGTCGATCGCGAGCGCCGCGCCCTGCGCCATTCCCGAGCAGGTCTTGACCACGGCGATGTTGTTGGCGCTGTCTATGCCGGTTACAGTCTCGACAAGAAGGTTGCGGAACTTCGCGCTGATGTTCGTCTGCTCATGATGCGGGAGCGCGTACTTGTACTTTCCGCCAGCGCCCGCGACCTTGACGAGCTTGAGCTCCCTTATATCGCGCGAGATCGTCGCCTGAGTGACCGCGTAGCCCTTATCCTGGAGGCGCGCCGAGAGATCCTCCTGCGTCTCGATCTCGTTTTCAGTTATAAGAGCGATTATTTCGCTCTGTCGGTTGTATTTCATTTAAATGCCGTTCCTTTCAAATAAATGCCGTTCCTGCCGGAAAACCCTGTCCGAATCCGGTTTCAGGGCGTCAGACCTCAGCCATCTTGTGCCGGAGTATCTCGTAGAACCCGCCGTCCTTGAGCCTTATGAACCCGACCCGCATCGGCGAGCGCTTTATCTTCAGGCTCTCGCCCGGCGAGAGCTCGCGGCTCTCGATTCCGTCGACACATAGCGTCAGCTTTTCGCCGCCGCGCGTCACGTTGCGGAGTTCGAGCTCCGAGTCGGCTGAGAAGACTATCGGCGTGGCGTTCAGCGAGTGCGAACAGATCGGAGTCGCTATCATCGCGTCCATTCTGGGGTCGACGACCGCGCCGCCAGCCGAGAGCGAATACGCGGTCGAACCGGTCGGAGTCGAAATTATCAGCCCGTCCGCGCGGTAGCGGTTGACCGGCTTTGAGTCGCAGCAGAGCTCGATCTCGACCATCTTGAAGAGCGAGTTTCCGCCCAGCACCGCGTCGTTGAGCGCGAATCCCGCCTTGCAGCCGACGCCGAGAGTCATACGCTCCTCGATGTGGAAATCACCGTTCACAAGCCGGTCGAGAAGCTCAAGCTCGCCGAGCTCTATTTCGGCTAAATATCCGACCCTGCCGAGGTTTATCCCCAAAAGCGGGATTCCGGACGGAGCACAGCATCTCGCCGCCTCGAGAATAGTTCCGTCGCCGCCGATGACTATCATCGCGCCCGGCTCAGAGCAGAGCCGTTCATCCGGCGCGACCTCAACGCCCGGAAGTTCTCCGAGCTCCATAAAGCACTCGCCGACCAGTATCCTGACACCGTGAAGCGCCGAAATGACCTTCTTTGTCGCGGCGAGCTCCGGGTCTTTGTCGATATTCGGGTAGATTCCTATACTTTCAAGGCGTTTCATATCGCGTTCCTCCAAGTCAGTTTCCGAAAACGATCGTTTTTATTCCGCTTTTGTCAAATCCGCCTTCGCTGTCAAAGACCGCCAGATATTCACGGTTGCCGTCGCCGCCCTCGATCGGAGAGACGGTCAGTCCGGCGCAGAAGAGACCGTCCCCCGCCGCGCCGTCTGCCACCTTTTCGATGACTCCGACATGCAGCGAGCGATCCTTCACTATCCCATGGCGGTCGAGCGCCGCGCGTCCGGCTTCGAACTGCGGCTTTATCAGAGCTATGAACCGCCCGTTCTCCTTAAGTATCGACCGGACGGCGTGGGTTATCAGTGTAAGTGAGATGAACGACACGTCGCAGACGGCAAGATCGCACGTCCCGCCTATGTCGTCCGGAGTGATATAGCGCGCGTTCATGCCCTCGAACGAGGTCACGCGCGGGTCGCTTTCGATGGTTTTGTCGAGCTGTGAGCGCCCGACGTCGACACAGCGGACACTCTTAATCCCGCGCTTCAGAAGGCAGTCGGTGAAGCCTCCGGTAGAAGCGCCTATGTCGACCGCGTCCAGCCCGGAGACGTCGATTCCGAAGAAATCAAGCGCGCGCTCGAGCTTGAGTCCGCCGCGGCTGACGTACTTTAAACTGTCCGAGACGGTGATTTCGGGCGGCTGATTCTCGTCGACCTGCTCCGACGGCTTTTTCGCCGTTCTGCCGTCAACTGTCACCGCGCCCTCTTTAATGAGTCTCTGCGCCGATTCGCGGCTCTTCGTGAAGCCCCTTTCGGCTATGTAAACGTCAAGTCTCATCTCTCAGAAGACCGGAATCAGCACCGGGATGAGTATGCCGAATATCGCGCCGACCAGCACCTGGAGCGGCGTGTGACCGATGAGCTCTTTGAGATGCTTTTCAAGATAGCGCGTCTCTCCCTTCGAGAGGTCGTCGGCGATATGGTTCAGCACCTTAGCCTGCTCGCCGGCGGCGCGTCTGACCCCGGCGGCGTCGTACATTACTATGAACGCGAGCACAAACGCCAGCGCGAATCCGACCGATTTTGTCCCGAGGAGCTTAGCCGTCGCGACGACCATCGCGCAGACCGTCGCCGAGTGGGACGACGGCATTCCGCCCGAGGACATTATCACCGAGAAGCTGAACGAGCGGTTTCTGGCGATGTAGGTCACGCACTTTATGAACTGCGCCCCGAACCAGCCGATGAACGCGCAGATCAGCACGTAATTCGTGAAAAAATCTTTAATATAATTCATTCTATGCAGTTTCCTTAATTTTTGCGCGAGAGAAGGCTTCCGGCGAGCGCCGCGAGAATATCGCCGCCCTCAAAGCCCGCGACCGCGTTCTCAGCCTGTTTTGTGAGCCTTGCGGCATAGTTCCCCGCCTCTTCGATCGTCATGAAGGATAAGAAGGTCGTCTTGTCCGACTCGGCGTCGCTTCCTATCGGCTTGCCGAGCGTCTTTTCGTCGCCGGTCACGTCGAGTATGTCGTCCTCGATCTGGAAGGCTCTTCCGAGCGCCATC
Organism: uncultured Eubacteriales bacterium; assembly: GCA_934477985.1. Classification (GTDB taxonomy): domain Bacteria; phylum Bacillota; class Clostridia; order Oscillospirales; family CAG-272; genus Flemingiibacterium. The sequence continues at coordinate 4,528 of CAKSOR010000059.1, read as the reverse complement.
GAGTATTCCGCGGCGGCTTTCATGAGCTCCGGCGAGGCGTTTCCGGCGATACAGCCGAGCTGCGACGCGCAGTTTATAAGCTCTCCGGTCTTGAGCGACTGGAGTCTTTCGAGCGTCTCAAACGAGAATTTCATCTTCTCGCCCTCAAGGTCGAGCACCTGTCCGCCGACCATTCCGGACGCTCCGGCGCATTTCGCCATCAGGGCGACCGCGCGGCAGTTCTGGCTCGCGTCGGTCAGAGTATTCCCGACCGCCGTCTCAAACGCCTTTGTCAGAAGCGCGTCGCCGGCAAGCAGAGCGTTCGCGTAACCGTAGACAATATGATTTGTCGGCTTTCCGCGGCGGAGATCGTCGTCGTCCATGCAGGGCAGGTCGTCGTGGATAAGCGAGTAGGTGTGTATCATCTCGACCGCGCAGGCGTAGGGCATCGCGGCTTTATACGCCGCGTCGGGGTCATTACCGTCCGAGATTGCCGAGAGCCTTGCGAACTCGAGCGTCAGAAAGGGTCTCAGACGCTTTCCGCCAGCCATCAGGCTGTAGCGCATCGAGTCGAAGATGACTCCGAACTCAGGGTCGGTCTCGCTGACATATCCCTTCAGCGCCGACCCGACCTCGGCGGCGCGGGTCTTCATGAGTGATTTTATATCTTCCATCTCAGGTCTGCGGCACGAAATCCGCGAGCGCGGGCTTGCCGTCCTCTCCCTTCGTGAGGATCTTCACCTTCTGCTCGGCGGCGTCTAATTTGCCGGAGCAGAGCTTCACGAGCTTCACGCCCTCCTCAAAGAGCGAAAGCGATTCGTCGAGCGGAGCGTCTCCGCCGTCAAGCGCGCGGACTATCTCCTCAAGTCTCGCCAGCGCCTCCTCAAAGCTTGGTTCTTTGTTTTCTTCCATCATTTTCCTTATCGATCTCCATTACTTCTCCGCGCACCGAGCCGTCCGAGAGGCGAAGTGTGAATCTCTCGCCCTTGTCGAGCTGGTCGACGCTTTTGACTACTTTGTTTCCGACGAACACCGCGGCGTACCCGCGCGAAATCACCGACATCGGATTCAGCGCCTCAAGCGACGCGGTCAGCGCCGCGAAATCCGAGCGCTTCGACTCGATTCCGAGCTTCAGTGAGGACTCAAGCTCCTTTGAGAGCGAGTCGAGCGCCATGCGCTTGTCGTCGATGAAGCTCTGCGGGGAGGTCAGCGCGCGGCTTGACGAGAGGTCGGATAACTCCTCGCGGCAGGCTTTTATCTTCTTCGTAAGCGCGAGCTCCATGTGCGACGTGATGTTGCTTATCTTCCGCCCGAGCTCGAACGAGTCCGGGACAGCGAGTTCAGCCGCTGCCGAAGGCGTCGGCGCGCGCATATCGGCGGCGAAATCGCAGATTGTGAAATCCGTCTCGTGGCCGACCGCCGAAATAACCGGAATCAGGCTTGACGCGACGGTTCTGGCGAGCGTCTCGTCGTTGAACGCCCAGAGATCCTCCATCGAGCCTCCGCCGCGCCCGATTATGATTACGTCGACCGAGGCGCGTCTGCCGATCTGCGAGTTGAAGAATCTGACACCCGCGGTCAGCTGAGCCGCCGCTCCCTCGCCCTGCACGAGCGCCGGGTAGAGTATCAGCCCGGCGAGCGGGAATCTGCGCTTTGTGATGTTGATTATATCGCGCACAGCCGCGCCGGTCGGGGAGGTGATTATTCCGACGCGGGTCGGGAGCTTCGGGAGCGGTTTCTTTATCTCAGGGTCGAAGAGTCCTTCCGCGGCGAGCTTGTTCTTCAGCTGCTCGAAGGCGATATAAAGTCCGCCTACGCCATCCGGCTCGATGTGGTCGACGTAAATCTGGTACTGACCGGACTTCACGAACGCCGATATTCGTCCGTGAACGATAACCTTCATACCGTCCGCCGGGAGGAATTTCAGCTTTTCGGCGGCTGACTTGAACATCACAGCCGAGATGACGCCGTTCTCGTCCTTGAGCGAGAAATAAAGGTGTCCGGTGCGGTAGTGGTTCGTGAAATTCGAGATCTCGCCGCGGATGTAGATTGACGAGAGTATGCGGTTCGACTCGATTATCTGCTTTATGAATGAGTTGACCTGTCCGACCGAGAGTATCGCGCGGTCGTCCCTCAGAGTTTTTTCAGGCATCCGACGCCCTCCTCTTCCACAGCACAGAGCAAAGCCGTTCCGGCGGCGTTGTCGCTTGAGAATTTCGGCTCGGCGAAGTGAACCTTCGTCCTGCCGTTCATCTTGTTCGCGAGCATTTTTTTGATGATCGAGTTGCTCATGACTCCGCCGGCGTAGAGGACCGGCAGCTTTCCGACCGACGCTATGGCGTTTTCGGTAAGTCTGACAAGCGTTCTTCCGATGAAATCGAGGACATACGCCGCGATGTACTCATGCGAGCGCCCGTCGGCGATAAGCCTGTCGACCTTGTTCTCGAGTCCGGAGAGATTGCACTCCATGCCCTTCACCGAGACTCCGGAGCGCTCTATCGGCTCGGTGTTCGAAAGCGCCAGCTCCTCGAGCTTTGGTCCGCATGGGAAGCCGAGTCCGAGCTTCACGCCAGAGCGGTCTATCGCCTGTCCGGCGTTGAGGTCGAGAGTCCCGCCGAGCTTTTCGATGTCGAACGGTCTGTCTTCACCGCGCTTTACGCGCAGCAGCTCGGTAGTTCCGCCCGAGACGTGGAAGGCGAGAAAATCGCTTTCGAGAAGTCCGACAGCGCCGCTCGACCAGACCGCAGCCATAACGTGTCCCGCCTGATGCGAGAAGGTGCGAAGCGGCTTTTTGACAGCCGCGGAGAGTGTCGACGCCGCCGCGAGCCCCGCCAGAAAGCAGGGCATGTAAGAACCCTCGACGTCGCGCGGGGTCGCCGAGACGCCTATCGCGCAGAGGTTTGCGGGCTCGAGGCTTTCAAACGCCTCAGCCGTGACCGACGGGAGGTTCCTGACATGCGCGAAGACCGCGTCGGACTGCCTGAGTCCGCGCTCACCCTCGGCGACTCCGAGAAGCCGCTTGACGTTCGAGAGAAAAGTGCCGGTCGAGGCGTCGAAGACCGCCGCGGAGGTCGTGTAGTTCGATGTGTCGATGCCGATGTATAACCGGCTTTCGCCTGTCAGCCCACCTGTGAGCGCGACCTGACTCATTTATCGCACTCCCGGTCGGGAAGCGTCTTGGCGATGTTGTTGAGGACGCCGTTGATGAAGCCGGACGCCTTCTCGTCGTCGAACCTCTTGGCGAGCTCGACCGCCTCGTTGAGCGCGACTCGCTTCGGGACGTCGTTTACGTTCGTCATCTCATAGACGGCGAGGCGCATTATTGAGACCGAGGTTTTCGAGAGTCTCGAGACACTCCAGCCGACCGCGGCGGACGCGATCTTTTCGTCGAGAGCCGCAATGTTTTCCTCGACACCGAAGAAGACCTTGCGGACATAGTCGATCTGCTCGCCCAACTCAGCGTCGGCGTTCTCAAGCTCATGCGCGAAAAAGCTGTCGGCGGGCTCGTCAGGCGCGAATGTCTTGGCGAAAAGAAGCTCGAAGGCAAACTCACGCGCCTTCGGACGGGTATTCAGTAATTTAACAGTATCTTCCATATTTTCCTCTTTTTGGCTCATGTTTGAGCCGATTCTGCGTTGATATATCCATACTATAATATTATACATTCTTTATTCAGAAAAGTCAATCGTATTGCTGAAAATATTCGGTGAATTTACGAAAAATATTCATCCGCGATGAATATAAATGATGGTGAGACAGCTTTCAGGGTCAGGAGGATGCGTTTGCGAAGGAATATTGCGAAGCTCATATACGCCGCTCTGCTGGCGCTTGTACTGATGACACCATCGTCACGCGGCGAGGCGGTCGCGGTATCGGGCGACGGGGTCATAAAGTGGGTGGATTTCAGCGTCACGGCGGAAATACTCAGAGCCGCGCTGAAGTGGGACATCTCCACATATGAAGCGGCAAAGAACGGCGACGGACTGCACGCCGACATGGTGACGCTGGTCGCGCTCGCGGCGTCGAGGAGCGGCGGGGATTTCAGAAGATGCAAGGCATCTGACATCGAGTCCTGCGCAAAGAGGCTCGCCGCGGGTGAGAAGCCGGAGGAGATCTCGACGTCAGAAAATCTCGTGTACTATCTCAAGGCGTATGAGGCGGCGCTCGGAGGATTTGTCGGCGGATACGCGGTCGAGAGAGGCGGAGGGCTTGAGAAGAGGTATGGACTAAAGGTTGTGTCGCCGTTCGCGGCGGGATATTATTACAGCGACTTCGATGATTTCGGCGCGGCGCGGTCGTATGGCTACCGGCGACCGCACCTGGGTCACGACATGACAGGCAGTGTCGGAACGCCGATTGTCGCGGTTGAGTCAGGCTGGGTCGAGGCGTGCGGATGGAATCAGTACGGCGGGTGGCGGATAGGAATACGGAGCTTTGACGGCAAGCGGTATTATTACTACGCGCATTTACGCAAAGGGCATCCCTTCGCGGATATGTACGAGGGGAAGCAGGTCGCGGCGGGTGATGTGATCGGTTATCTCGGCATGAC
>CAKSOR010000058.1 GCA_934477985.1 uncultured Eubacteriales bacterium | reverse complement strand
CCTACCGTCCGGTCGATGTCGACGCCATCTCGGGCGACATCATTAACGATGAGCTCTATTCGCGTAACCGCCGGATAGAAGCGGCTTACAACTGCGTCATCTCGTCGGCGTATTCCGACGACATCGCGTCGGACGTCCGCAAGAACTCGATGAGCGGCGACGATCAGATCACGCTCGCGGTCGCCGATGTTTACACCGCCGGAGGAGCTCTCGCGCTCGAGGGAATGCTGCGTGATCTTTTCTCGGTCTCGTCGATAGACAGCGGGAAATCGTGGTACGACCAGAACGCCATAGAGGAGCTGACGGTCGGCGGGAAACTCTGTCTCGGCTTCGGCAACCTCGATCTCAGCTCGAACGACAACATCCTCTGCCTCGCGTTCAACAAAAAGCTGATGAACGACATCATCGGCGAGGACATCTATTCGATAGTCAGCGCGGGAGAGTGGACAATCGACAGATTTCGCGAGATGTGCGTAAAGGTCTCGGACGACCTCGACGGTAACGGCGAAATGAACTGGAAGGACCGGTACGGTCTGCTCGGAAGCTCGACAAACGCGCACGGTCTCTTCTACGCCTCGGGCGAGAAGATTGTCAAAAAACAGTCCGACGGCAGTCTCGCGCTCACGATGTACAACGACCGGAGCGTCCGGCTGGTCGAAAAGATCTACGATTTCTGCTTTGAGTCGCCGTGGTTCGCCGACGCGACCAAGATCGACATCACAGGTGCGACCGGCGATATGTGGTCGGTGGCGCTCGGAATGTTCCAGAGCGACAAGGGGCTTTTCAGGTCGTCGCTGATACGCGACCTCATCAGCTACCGCTCGATGGACACTGATTTCGGCATACTTCCATACCCCAAGCTCGATGAGGCTCAGGAGCGCTATTACACGCCGCTGCACGTAAATCTCGCGGCGTTCATGATGCCGGTCTCGGTCTCCGACCCCGAGACTGTCGGCGCGCTGATCGAGGCTCTGAGCGCCGACTCGCACAAAAATCTCCTGCCGCTCTACTACGAGAAGACGCTTCAGGGAAAGGTATCGCGCGACAACGAGTCGTCGGCGATGCTCGACATAATCTTCGGCAGCAAGACCTATGACATAGGATCGATCTACGATACAGGCGGCTACCGCAGGCTGATAATTGACACCGCGGGCGCCGGAAAGCGCACCTTCGCGTCCGACTACGCGGCGAACGAATCGACCGCGAAGAGCGACCTTGCCGAACTCGGCGAAAAGCTCGGGAATATCAAGTGAGGAAATATATGGATATAATCAGGGAATTCACAATAGCGCCTGAAAAGCGCTTCAACTACTGGTGCAGCTGGCGGACGCAGAACACCGTCTGCAAGAACAAAACGCTGAAAAAAGTCGTCGCGAACGGCTCGACCCGCGACGCGATGAGCGAGGAATTTCTCTTCGGCGAGGTCGGCGTGCTCGAAAAAACACCGCGGGAGATCAGAGGCGATCTTATAGCGCTGCTCGACGACGGCTGGGATGTGCCCTATGGCGCTGAGCCGAAGAATATCTCACAGTTCGGCTCGTTCGAACTCAATGAGGAGCGCTTTCCGTCCTTCAAGGGCAGTCCGGCTGAGCGGCTGAAAGAAATGTCCGACCGGGTGAAAGCGCTCGGCTGGCATGGTCTCGGGCTCTGGATCGCGGTGCAGATGCACACCGGGGACGGCAGGAAATATTCGCTCGACGAGGCGCGTGAATATTTGCGCGAGCGGCTCGGCTGGTGCGCTTTTGCCGATGTGAAATATCTGAAGCTCGACTGGGGCATAAACGGAAACGACGTGGAATTCCGCACGATGATTAACAACGAGGCGAAAAAAATCGCGCCCGGAATGGTCATCGAGCAGGCGAATCTCAGGAACTTCCTCGACGTCCGCTATTCCGACCGACATGGGGAGAATTACGAGAGCATGAAGAAGCGGATTGCCGGCTGCCTTATGAACGGCGACTCCTTCCGGGTCTACGACGCGACACCGCAGTTCAGGCACACAACGCTCATCGCGCGGACGGCTGAGGCGTTCGGGGTCAGAGCTCCCGACGCCGACCGCTGCGGCTCGGTGATAAACGTCGAGGACGGCGTTTACATCGGCGCTTCGCTCGGATGCTCAATCGGCGCGATGCGCTGCTACCCCTGCGAGACCGACCCGGCGAACAATTACTCGAGCGTCATCGAGACCCCGACGAACACGCTCGCGCGGGCGCTGAGATTCCAGCGCGTCGCGCCGCCCTTCGCGGTAAACGAGAGCGAATATCTCGTCTCAGACGAGATAGTTCAGGACTCGTACAAATACCCGAAGACAGACAAAAGGGTCTGGCCGGGACTGTCGGAGCAGCTTATCGCGCAGGACTGCAATCAGGCGGTGTCGAGAGGACTTCCGCTCCCGACCGCTGAAAACTGTGAGTCGGGCGAGAAGCCGATTGTTCTCTGCGCTAAAAATCCGAGGAGCGGCGTATCGTCGGTCTTTGTCTCGCCGCGGACAATAGGCGGATCTTGCTTCCATTCAGTGCTCGCCGACATCACCCTGCGCGGCTGCGACGCTGACAAGCCGGTCGGAATATTCGGACATTACAAGAGCCTGATCGTGGTATTCGACACAGATATGACCGGACGAAGAGTTTACGGACAGGATCTTCTGTCGGACGAGGCGGTCGACATCACCGACGGTGTCAGAATCGACGGTCGGCGGCTCATGATAAGCGGAGAACTGATCGAGCGTATCGGACTGAGCTTCAGGGAATGCGAAACCGAACTGCCCGGAATACTGATTCTCGCGAGGTAATTGAGATGAGAATAATTGATTTCCACACGCACCCGTTTCTGACGACCGATGACAGCCTTGAGTGGTATCGCGAGGAACTGCTTCTCGACAAAAACGAGTTCAGGAGCTTTGAGGAAAAGCTGGGGATTTCACGCGTCTGCGGCAGCATAATAAAGCGCGGACTCACTCCGGCTGAGATGGTCAGACGCGCGAACGACGACACGCTCGCTCTGATGGATGAGTGGAAGGGCTTCTATTTCGGCGGTATGCAGGTGCATCCCGACTGCGTCGGGCTCTCGCTCTCCGAAATAGAGCGGATGCACAGCGCCGGCGTCCGGCTGATCGGCGAGATCACGCCATACATCCACGGCTGGAAGGACTATTCAGACCCGCGGTTCAGTGAGATTCTTGACCTCGCCGCCGAAAAAGAGATGATACTCAGCTTCCACCGCGCCGACAACATGGAGAAGATGATCGCCGACCACCCGCGGCTGACGATAGTGAAAGCGCATCCCGGCGAGGGCGCGCTGCTCGACGAACTCATAGGTCTGATGAAGCGAAACGACAACCTTTATATCGACATATCCGGAAACGGCTATGACCGGCTCGGAATGCTCAGAAGGCTGATCGACCGGGTCGGCGCTGAGCGGATACTCTTCGGCAGCGACCTTCCGATAAACAATCCGGCGACGGCGCTTGCCTGCGTGATGAGCGAGCCGCTGACCGACCGCGAGCGCGAGCTGATTCTCTCGGGCAACGCCGAAAGACTGCTCGGAATCTGATCAGACATGTCAGATAACCCGGCTTCCGCGTATGAAAATAACGTCGAAATCGGGCAATTGAACGCTGATTTAAGGAGTCCGCCATGACATGCAGAAAAATGAATGACCATATGGCTCTCGACTATTTCTCAGCCGAATACCTGGACGTGAACGACCCGCGGGAAGTTTCGTTTGACTACACCCTCTCGGGCAGGGGCGTCTGCGGATGCTGCGTGATAGCCGAGGGCGGCGCTCTGCTCTCGACGCGCGGCGGGGAGTCGGTCGCGGCTCGCGGCGGAGACCTGCTCTTCCTCCCGGCGCGCTCAAAGTACAGGATCACCTGGGGTCAGGGCGCAAACCGATACTATCTCTTTGACTTCTCGTTCATTCTGAAGAGCGTCATGGCGCATGTCGGCAGCGGCGAGATACTCAGGGACACCGTGCTTATACGCGATTTTCTGCCCGACTGGCTGCCCGACCGCGTGACGGTGGTAAGCGGAGACTTCATCGGCGCGGCGAAGGATACATTCGACAGCTTCAGCGATGGGAGCTATAAGTACTACGGGCACTTTTTCAGGCTTCTGGAGCTCGTCAGCGCCGGCGCGGGAGACTATCGCGTAATGCCCGGCGCGAACGAAACGCCGTCGCTCACCGAGCGTCTGCGCCCGGCGATTGACTTCATCGAGCGGAACTACCATCTGCCGATAAGCCTCGGCGACATCGCGGAGAGCGCCGGAATCAGCGCCTCGTATCTCTCGCACAGCTTCCGCGGGCTTATCGGCATGACGCCGATGGAGTACGCGGACAGACTGAGGGTGCGCAGCGCCATGAAAGCGCTCGTGATGACCGACAAGACAATCGAGCGCGTCGCCGCCGAGCTATCGTTCAGCTCTCCGGCGAGGTTCAGGAGCGTGTTCAAGGCTCTCACCGGGGCAACGCCGGGCGAGTACAAACGGAACAACGGTCGGTCGGGATGAATTCAGTTACACGAGTAAAAGGGCCGTCCGGGCATGATCCTATGATCGTGTCCGGGCGGTTTTTATCCGCGTTCTCAGCCGCGCGTGATGACTATTTTTCCGCCATCCGGAATGATACGATTGCCTTCAAAGCGCCCGCGCTCAGCCTTCAACGCGTAATCAAAGCCGCGGTAGCTGAACTCAGCCGACTTACCTGCCGCGCCGTTGAGCGTCACCGGAAGGCGCGTCTTAGCTCCGACGCGGTACTCCCACTCGCATTCGCCGTCGATCTCGACTTTATCGGGCGAGAGCGTGAACGCCGCGACAGGCTTCCCGGCTCTCAGGAACTCAACGCGCGCGGTATCGGATGAAAGCTCCTCATAGCGCATATCGTCAAACTCCGCCTCCTTTCCGTTTGTCACCGGGTATATCCCGGCGAGTGTTCCGCCGCCAGTGAAGATGTTGCCGTCCATAACCGGGAGATTGTCGAGGTACATGTCGTGCGTCGTGCAGAGCTCGGTCTGATAGCGCTCCTGATAGTTTTCGTCGAAGATGTAGACGTCGCGGATGCGGAACTTATTGTGGTCGGTCAGCAGATTGATGCGGTAGTTCTTCGAGCAGTACCAGACCGTCTTGTGATCCTCCCCGCTCTTCCAGTCGGAATCGCAGACTATAGTCGACGCAGGAGTCGAGCTGTAGGTCTGCCTGAAATATTTTCCGCTCTCCTCAAGCGTCATCAGCTCGATCTTCCCCTCGTCGCTGAGCTTTTTGAAGAGCGGGAACTGATACTCGAGCCCGCGCTTCATTCCGTTCCAGCCGAAGCTGTTCTCCTGCCCCGCCTGAGCGTAGGAGAAGGACAGGCACTTGCCGTTGTAATTCTCCTTCATGTACCAGTCAACCCACTCGGGCACTCCGCCGCCAGCGCCGTTGTAGACCGGCTCGAGCGTGACGACGCCCTGAACCTTCTCCGCGCCGTCGTCAAGGCTCATTCCCCAGTCGTACTGATAGATAGGGTCGCTGCCGAGCATGCGGAAAATCGGTGTGCCGATCTGGTTCTCGGGCGAGGACGCCGGGCAGTGGTTGTTGTTTTTCGACGGATAGTACGCCTGACCGTAATAACCGCCGATCAGCGTGTAGCCGTCAGTTCCGAACTGATCCTTGCAGTTGCAGAAGGCGTCGACGTCGTACTTATCGGATATGTAGGCGACCGAGTGCGCGTCAAGACACCACGCGCCGACCGAACGCGGATAATAGCCGAAGGTCTCCTTGAACCTTTTGAACAGCAGGTCAGCCATCTTTTCGCGCACCTCGAAGGTGTACGCGCCGGTGTACGAGAACTCCGACCAGTAGTCCCACGACCAGCGACCATGCCATTCGACTCCGCAGGGCGCGGCAAGCTGCTCGACGACCTCAAACCAGACTCCGAGCTCGAACTGCTCGGGCGGGAGCTCACGCAGGATGTCGGTGTAGAAGGGGTCAATCAGCGCGTCATACTGGAGGAGGAAGGTTCCGCGGAGGTTATTTTCCTTCATTAATTTGACCTGCTCGAGGAAGGGTTCGCGGATGTTGAGGTCGCCTCTGCCTGTGCGCGGCTCGACGCCGCGGAGGAAGTTTACGATATTGAGTATGTTGCGTTTCATATTGGAAGGTCCTTTCTTTGTTTTTGCTAATTATACCACACATCGCGGAGTTTGTAAAGCGCGCGGCGCGATGTTGTCAAGATAATACAACTTTTAACCAAGCGATGAGGAATTTCAGGCTCTTCCGGAATACGCGTCGCGGTACTCGCGCGGAGTCATGCCGGTGCGTGAGCGGAAGGCGCGGTTGAAGTTCGAGAGATTCCGGAATCCGCACTCATACGCGATTTCGGTGATCGGGCGCGTTCCGGACGTCAGCTTCTCGCGTACAGTGTAGACCCGCTGATTCGTTATGAAATCCGAGAAGGTAATGCCGAGCTTCGACGAGAAGAGTTTAGATATGTAATATTTATTGAGATAGAGCGCGTCGGCGACCGACGCGAGCGACAGATCGTCCGAAATGTGCGCGACACAGTAGTTTATTATCTGACCGATCGCCGGAATCGACTGCTTTCCCATGTCGTCGGCGCGCGGAACGAGAGTCATTGCCGAGAGGGTCTCGCCGATTATAAGCGTCATCGCGTCATGCAGGAGCTCATGCCTATTCGGGCGGGTTTTGTCGAAAAAGAGATCGTTCGCGTATCTTATCAGGCTGTCAAAATGGTCAGGCAGCGCCGACAGCGGAACAGCCGGCGAGAGCGGACGGTAGTCGATCAGCCGCTCGGTGTAGCTTCCGAAGGCGTTCGGGTTGACTATCGCGGAGATGTGCTGGCAGTCGGAGTTGAAGTGGTTCGCGTGTATCTGATACGGGAAGATGAAGACAAAATTGCCGTCGGACAGGTACTTCTGACCGTCGACCGTGAAGGTCTCGCTGCCGCTGATGAGATATTGCATCTCGATCTGACGGTGCATGTGCGCGCCGAACTCGGTATAGCCCCTGTCGCCGACCTCCGGCTTTCCGAAGAACGCGAGCTCGGGGATAGTACGCTCAAAATATGGGTCATAAAACATAACGCTTTGCATGGTCTCCTCCATGATGCCAAGATAATACCAGTTTTTCCTGCCATCTGAATAGTATTATATCATAAAAAATGCTATAATACAAGAGGTATTTACAATTTCACCAAAAAAACATCAAAGGAGACGAAGCCAATGTTCAAAAAACATATGTCACTCATTCTCGCGCTTGTGTTATCAGCGTATACGGTGTCCTGCGGATCGTATGGCACGGAAACCAAGGTCACGACCGAGTCCGACACGTCAGTAACTACCGCCGCGCCTGTACCGGAATATGAGTTCCGGAGGGACTGGGAAGGCGATACCATCGCGTTCCTCAACTATGACAACCCATTCAGTATGAACGCGAAAATAACCACTGACTCCGAGAACGGCGACATTCTCAACGACGCTAAATATAAGCGCATGGTCAAACTTGAGGAAAAAATGGGAGTGAAGCTCGAGGAGACAAGTGTCGCACATGGTGAGTATCTGAACTTCGCGAGAAACACACTTACCGCCGGTGAGGACACATATGACCTCCTCTATGTCAATGAGCATGACCTGAATCCTCTCTCGAGTGAGGGCTACCTGCTCAACCTTATGGAGCTTGAAAATCTTAATCTCGATGAAGACTGGTGGCTTCATGAGCTGAACGCCCTCGCGGCTATTGGAGGAACACTTTACTGTGCTGAAGGATATTCGAATCTGCTTGCCGTCGACACAATCAACATATTGCTCTTCAACGAGGACATCGCCGAAAAAATCAGTCTCGACGCTCCGTACTCGCTCGTAAAGGAGGAAAAATGGACGCTCGACAAGTTCGGCGAGTACTTAAAGGCAGGCGCGGCTCTTAATCTCGGCGCTGACATACCGGACGACGATAATATCTGGAACTATGATCAGCCTGGCAATGGCGCGGCATGCCTGTCTCTTCTGGTCGGGGCTGGCGAAAGCAGCTTCGCGATAAAGGACGGTAAGGTCACCCTCACCGCCGGAAGCGAACATTTCTACAATGCGTGTGATAAGATAGCGAGCTTAATGACGCAGAATCAGCCGTATATGTATTCCAAAATACGCTACGGTGTCAGTGAGAGATTTAAGAGAAATCAGGCGCTTTTCTCCTACGGCGAGATTGTTACGACTCAGCAGCTCAGAAGCGAGGACTTCACATTCGGCGTTCTGCCGAGTCCAAAATACGACGAAAGTCAGGAAAGATACTACTGCCGCAAATCCTGGACAACGGCTGGAGTCACTGTTCCCGTCACAGCAGAAGCTCCGGAAAAGTCAGCCGCTTTTGCCGACGCGCTGAGCTACCTTTCCCGTGATATTGTCTGGTCGGTTTACCGCGGGCTTGTGCTTGAGCAAAAGAATCTCAGAAATGATGAATCTATCGAGATGCTCGACATAATCCTCCGCTCAAGCGTTCCATCGCTCGACTCAATCTATAATATCGGGTCGGACATGATCTGGGAAATATATGATAAACTCATCAGAGGTGAGAACGACATATCGTCGGTAATCGCGTCAAACAAGGCTTCGATCGAGGCAGCGCTTGAAGAGCTGAACGCGAAGAGGTGACACGCTGAAAACCGCGCTCAGAGCGCATAGACAAAAAAGGTAAGCCGCCGGTGGCGCGAAATGCACTCCGACGGCTTGAGTTTTATTTTTATCCGTGAAACATCGTCTCAGCGTCTTAATATCGACCAAATATAAAAAAGTCGGTATTGTATAAATCTTCCCGGAAAAGTGTATTTACAATTCCGGGATTTAATGCTATAATAATACCGATGAACAGCTGGCATCAACATAGCAAAATCATTTAAAATCCACAAATGAAACCGAATCTAATGGAAAAATCATGAAATGCTTTCAAATTGATCTGAACGAACTGCTCCGCGTCGTCCTGCTCGGACGCGAAACGCTGATTCCGCCGAATTCTCACCGGATGCGAAAGCTCGATGAATATGTGCTTTATGTCGTGACAAACGGCTGCCTTCGCCTGAGAGTGAACGAGCGACCGGTCGAGCTCGTGCCGGGAGACATCTATCTCTTCGACGTCGGCGATTTTCAGACGCCGTCGGAGTGCGGGTTCTGCGAGTATTATTACGTGCATTTCCGTTCCGGACAGATACGCGGCGTCGACCTTTCCGAGGATGAGTATTCCGAGCGCAGCCGGAAGAAACGCGAGCTCTGCATGCGGACCGACACCTTCAGCCCGCGCTGCTACGATTTTCTCGAGGTTCTCGTCCGTCAGGCGAGCCATATAGGCGACCCGAAGCTCTTTTCGGAGATCACCGCCGCGCTTCAGAGCAACATACTGAACACAAGCCATAAAGAGCCGGGCAAGCGTCTTGAGCTCTCGACCGCGGTGGCGTCGATTTTCGTAAGGCTCGAATCGAGCTGCGCGCAGCGCACCGACCTCGAGCGAAAGCCAGAAAAAACCTATGACACGGCGAGAAAAATCGCGGAATATATCGAGCTGAACCGCGCCGAGCCGATCACCGGGGAGATGATCGAGAGGGAGTTCTTTCTGACCTTCGATCACGCGAACCGGGTGTTCCGGAAGGTTATGGGCTGTACGATATTCAAGTACCGCAATATTGTGCGGGTTCAGTACGCGAAGGTGAAGCTGCGCGAGTCGGATATGGCGATCGGGTGTATCGCGTCCGAGCTCGGATTTGAGAATATACACTATTTCAGCCGGGTGTTCAAGCAGATCGAGGGGCTATCGCCGTCGGATTACAAGCGGAAATTCATGAAGATCACGGATGAGGGGAAAGAGGAAATGAAATGATTCCGGAGGATATGCAAAATGGACAGAAAAATAAACGTAACCATATTCAATGAGTATATTCACGAAAGGAATGAGCCGCGCATACGCGAGGTATATCCTGACGGCATACATGGAGCAATAGCCAGTAAACTTTCCGCTCTCGGCGATTACAACATCCGCTTCGCGACAGTCGATATGCCGGAAAACGGACTCAGCCGGGAAGTGCTTGACGACACCGATGTTCTTATCTGGTGGGCGCATATGGCTCATGACAAGGTCTCGGATGAAGTCGCGCAGCGCGTCAAGGACAGAGTTCTTGACGGAATGGGGTTCATCCCGCTCCATTCTGCTCATCTCAGCAAGCCGTTCAAACTGCTGATGGGCACAGTCTGCCGTTCAAAATGGCGCGAAAACGACGAAAAAGAGCGCATCTGGGTGATTGAGCCCTCACACCCCATCGCGGAAGGACTTCCGGAATACATTGAACTTCCGATGGAAGAGACCTACGGCGAACGTTTTGAGATACCAAGACCGGACGAATTGATCTTCATAAGCTGGTTTTCCGGCGGAGAGGTAT
>CAKSOR010000057.1 GCA_934477985.1 uncultured Eubacteriales bacterium | reverse complement strand
GTTCTCGGCGACTCGGACATCATGCGCCACTACCCGCACATTTTCGATGAAAAGCGCGTAAGGTTCTGGATTGACCGCAACATCGAGCGTTACCGCGTTTTCGGCTTCGGACTCTGGGCGGTGACGCTCAAATCGACCGGCGAGATGATCGGCGACTGCGGACTTACGATGCAGAACGTGAACGGCTTCATCCGTCCCGAGATCGGTTACCACATCGCGAGGGTTCATCAGCGAAAGGGCTACGCGTCCGAGGCGGCGCGCGGAGTTCTCGATTACAGCTTCAAAAACACTCCGTTCGGTGTGATCTGCTCCTATATGAAGAAGGACAACGCCGCGTCGTCGGCGACGGCAAAGTCGGTCGGCATGAAATTCGAGCTCGAGTTCACCGACAATGAGGGCGAACTCTGCGAGGTTTACTCGATAAGCCGCGGCGAGTGGGAAAAAGCGGGTAAATAAACGACACCGTCAGCGTTTTCGCCGACGGTGTTTTTGTCATTTCTTCTTTATCGGCGTTTCAAACCGGTTCTTCGCGCCCTCCTCGGGTATTTTCGTCGGATAACCTCCGCCGAAGCAGGCGGCGCAGTGCGGCGCTCCGTCGGCTAAGTGGCAGGCGTGGTCAAGACTCAGATAGCCGAGCGAGTCCGCGCCGATTATCCGCGCGATCTCGTCGTTCGTGTGGTGGCAGGCGATGAGATTCTCGCAGGAATCTATGTCAGTGCCGTAGTAGCAGGGGCTGACGAAGGGCGGGGAAGAGATGCGGACGTGCACCTCAGTCGCTCCGGCTTCGCGCACTAACTTCACGATCCGCCCGGAGGTCGTTCCGCGCACGATCGAGTCGTCGACGAGGACGACCCGCTTTCCCTTGATCGCGCTGCCGATCGGGCTCAGCTTGATGCGCACCTTGTCCTCGCGCTCGGACTGACCGGGCGAGATGAAGGTTCTGCCGATGTACTTGTTCTTGACGAAGCCGATTCCATATGGTATTCCGGACGCCCTCGAGTAGCCGAGCGCGGCGTCGATTCCCGAGTCGGGGACACCGATGACGATGTCGGCGTCGACCGGATGCTCGGCGGCGAGATATTCGCCGGCTTTCAGGTGAGCTTCCTGAACCGAGACGCCGTCGATGACCGAGTCCGAGCGGGCGAAATAGATGTACTCGAACAGGCAGAGCGCCGGGGTGGCTTTCTTGCAGTGATCCTTGATCGACTTTACGCCCTCCGTACCGAAGACGACTATCTCGCCCGGCTCGATGTCGCGGACAAAGATCGCTCCGACCGCCGCCAGCGCGCAGCTCTCGGACGCGACGATATAGCTTCCGTCGGGTCTGATTCCGTAGCACAAGGGGCGCATTCCGCGCTTGTCGCGCAGGGCGATCAGCTTCATCGGCGACATGATGATGAGCGAATACGAGCCCTCAAGCTCGTCCATAGCGGCGCTTATCGCCTCCTCGATCGACGGATGAGTCAGTCGTTCACGCGTGACCGTGTAGGCGATGATCTCGGTGTCGCTCGTCGTGTGGAAGATCGAGCCTTTGAGCTCGAGCTCAGCGCGGAGCTCGGCGGCGTTCGTGAGATTTCCGTTGTGCGCGACCGCCATGTTGCCCTTTATGTGGTGGACCTCAATTGGCTGACAGTTCGCGCGGCTGCCTCCGCCGGTCGTTCCGTAGCGGACGTGACCGACCGCGATGTTGCCCTCGCCGAGCTTTGCCAGCGTCTCATGGTCGAAGACCTCGTTTACAAGCCCGAGATCCTTGTGCGACGTGAAGACCCCGTCGCGGTCGACGACGATGCCGCAGCTCTCCTGACCGCGGTGCTGCAACGAATACAGCCCGTAATAGACCGTCGCGGCGACATTCTGGTTTGTTGCGGAGTAGATTCCGAATACCCCGCATTCCTCATGGATAGAATCAAACATAATTTTCCTGCCTTTCGGATTTTTCTTCAGAAATTGATACGCCAGAATAAAAAGCACGCCGGAGCGCGGAGAGAAATTTCTTTCCCTTCGCGGTTCCGACGTCATTGTCAGTTATTTGTCATAGGTGCGGACGATGTTCTCGGCGATCTCGCGCCGTGTGAATCTCGTGTCCATCGACTGTTTTTCAATGTAATGATGCGCGTCCTTTTCGGTCATGTTGAGGTTCTCAATAAGCAGCCACTTCGCGCGGTTGACCATGCGGATGTCCTCCATCTTTTCACGCAGCGAACGGTTTTTCATCTCCATGCGCGTCAGGCGCGAACTCAGAGCCGCCAGCAGCTTCATCGCCGCGTAAAAGCTCTGTCTCGAGCAGGGCTTCGGCAGAGTCAGCACGCCGCTGTCCTCGACCTTGTAGGCGGTCTGGTCGTACATGTCGTTCTTGACGCAGAGGAGGATGCCCATCGTGCTGTCCGAGAGCTCAACCGCAAGCTCAATGCCGAAATCATCCGGGAGCGGCGAGTTGATGACCAGAATGTCGATCTGAGAGGAGACAAGCATGCGCTTGACCTCGCCGGCGGTGCGGAGCGGCTCGACAAGCTCGAACTCGTCGCCGGGAAGGAGCTCGCTTGCGTATTCGAAGAACTTTTCATTTCCCGACACGATAAGGACGCGGTGCTTTTGTCTTGTTGGCGTCATATCGTGTACCTTTTAATCGAGAGTTCTGATGAGCTTTTCGGGAAGATGAGACCTTACAAATTCGCTCTCACGCGCGAATCTCTGAGCCTCATCGAGCGTCTCGGGAAGCTTTTCGAGCGTGTCGGTGAGTTCCTTCGGCGCTCTGTAAAGGTTGACGTTGACCGGCTCCGGGCAGGAGAGATTTTTCCCGATTCCGTCGAGACCGGCGTAGATCAGCATCGCGTAGGCGATGTAGGGGTTCGCGCAGGGGTCGGGCGAACGGAGCTCAATCCGCTTGAACTCGCCCTTAGCCGCCGGGATTCGGATGAGCTGAGAGCGGTTCTCGGGCGACCAGGTCACATAGCGCGGGGCTTTCATCTCTCCCAGGCGCTTGTAGGACTCGGGGCGGTTGTTGAAGAACGCGGTCATCTCGCGGATATGCGCCATTATTCCCGCCATGAACTGCGATGTGTGGTCGATGCCGTCGGTCGAGGAGATCGAGATGTTGACGTGCATTCCGTTTCCGCTCATCGCGTCGAGCGGCTTCGGGGAGAAGTCGGCAAAGAGTCCGTTGTGCATAGCCGCCGCCTTGACGACCGTCACGAAGTTCATCGCGTTGTCCGCCGCGGTCATAGCGTCGCTGAATCTGAAATCAATCTCGTTCTGACCCGGACCCTCCTCGTGGTGCGAGGACTCGGGGCGGATGCCCATGTCGATGAGCGTCAGGCAGATCTCGCGGCGGATATTCTCGCCCTTGTCCTCGGGAGCGACGTCCATATAGCCGCCGCGGTCGAAGGGTATCATTGTCGGATAGCCGTCGTCATCGGTCTTGAAGAGATAGAACTCGAACTCCGAGCCGAAGCTGACCGAGATGCCTTTTTTCTTAGCGGCGTCAACCGCCTGCCTCAGGATATAGCGGCTGTCGCACTCGAACGGCGTTCCATCGGGATGTCGGATGTCGCAGAACATTCTGACGACCTTGCCGTGTGAGGGACGCCAGGAGAGTACATTCAGCGTCGCGGGGATCGGGAAGAGCAGAAGGTCGCTCTTCTCCTCGCTGCCGAAGCCGAGAATCGCCGAGGCGTCGAAGGAAATTCCGTCCTCGAAAGCGCGCCTCAGCTCCGAGGGCATTATAGAGACGTTCTTCTGCCGACCGAGCGGGTCGCAGAAGGCGAGCCGGATGAACTTTACATCCTCCTGCTCGATGAAATCGAAAATTTCGTCTTGTGTGTAGATCATAGCTGACCTCCATGAAATGAGGATTAACAACTATATTATATCACGGCGAAAAGGATTTGTCAATTGTCAGATTTGATAATATTTTTAAACTTTCAGCATATTTGCACGGATGCGGAGACGCGCTCCGGGCATACGGGCGCGTATGAGAGTCAAAAGCCGGGCGCGGTGGCGGTGCTTTCGCGGCAATGACCGTTATTTCAGACAATCGAGCGGAGGAAAAAATGATATTTACTGGTGCTTTGCATTAAATACGATTCTACCACTTGACAAACGGCTTTTTTTGTGATATACTATAATATCAAATACTTTTTATAGGGGAAAGATCATGGAAAGAGAACTTGTAAAGCACATTTACGACGACAGCGCCGCTTTCGGCGGCAAGACGATAACGCTCGGCGGCTGGGTCAGAAACCTGCGCGACTCGAAGGCGTTCGGCTTCATCGACCTCAACGACGGCTCCTGCCATTCGAGCATTCAGGTCGTCTTTGAACGCGAGAAGATAGTCAACTACGACGAGATCGCCTCTCAGAACGTCGGCGCGGCTCTGGTTGTCACCGGCGTGCTCACCCTCACTCCCGGCGCGAAGCAGCCATTCGAGCTCAAGGCGACCGAGATAAAGGTCGAGGGCACTTCGACCCCCGATTACCCGCTCCAGCCCAAGCGCCACAGCGTCGAGTTCCTCCGCGAGCAGGCATATCTCCGCCCGAGAACCAATCTCTTCTCGGCGGTGTTCAGAGTCCGCTCCGAGGTCGCTTACGCTATCCACAGCTTCTTCCATCAGAGAGGCTTTGTGTATGTCCACACACCGATCGTCACCGGCTCTGACTGCGAGGGCGCGGGCGAGATGTTCCGCATCACGACTCTCGACCTGAACGATCTCCCGAAGACCGAGGACGGAAAAGTTGATTTCTCGAAGGATTTCTTCGGCAAGTCGACCAACCTCACCGTCTCGGGTCAGCTCGAGGCTGAGACTTTCGCGATGGCCTTCGGAAATGTCTACACCTTCGGACCGACCTTCCGCGCAGAGAACTCGAACACCGCGCGCCACGCCGCCGAGTTCTGGATGATCGAGCCCGAGATCGCGTTCGCCGACCTCAACGACGATATGCAGCTCGCGTGGGACATGATCAAGTTCATAATAAGCCACGTCCTCGACAACTGCAAGCAGGAGATTGAGTTCTTCAACAAGTTTGTGGACAAGACTCTCCTTGACCGTCTGACCGCTCTCCGCGACGCCGATTACGTCAAGGTCGATTACACCGACGCTATTGACATTCTCTTAAAGTCCGGACAGCAGTTCTCGTATCCGGTTTACTGGGGCGTCGACCTCCAGACCGAGCACGAGCGCTATCTCACCGAGCAGGTCTACAAGAAGCCGGTCTTCCTCATCAACTACCCGAAGGAGATCAAGGCGTTCTACATGCGCCTCAACGATGACGGAAAGACCGTCGCGGCGATGGATCTTCTCGTTCCGGGCGTCGGCGAGATCATCGGCGGCTCTCAGCGTGAGGAGCGTCTTGACGTTCTCTGTGAGCGCATGAAGGAATTGAAGCTCTCTGAGGAGGATTACTGGTGGTATCTCAACCTCCGCAAGTACGGCGGAACGAAGCACGCGGGCTACGGTCTCGGCTTCGAGCGCATCATCATGTATCTGACCGGAGTCTCGAACATCCGCGATGTCCTGCCCTTCCCGAGAACGGTCGGCAACGCAGAGTTCTGATAAAACAGCAAAAAAGGCGATATCCGCGGTCGGATACCGCCTTTTTTAACCGCGGGAGGTAAGTTTACGATGACAATTGAAGAGATAAAAGTCCGCCAGATGGCAAACCAGCATCTGCTGAGCCCGGCGGACAAGCTGACGGTGCTCCATGATCTATGCGGGGTTCAGGCGCAGTTCATGTCAAACGCCCTGCATTCGCTGAGAATACGGTGCAAGGACTTTGACGAGAAAACGATCCGGGAAGGAATTGTGAAGAACTGGACTGTCCGCGGAACAGTCCACGTGTTCGCACAGGATGATCTACCACTGTTCATTCACTGCAACAACGGAAAGGATTACCTGAGCAGGAACTGGCGCGGATACACATTCTGGAATCAGCGCGACAAGTGGGCGCTCTCACCCGAGAGGCAGGCATATCTCGCGGAGGTGATTTTAGCAGCGCTCAGAGAATCAGAGCTTACGAGAGAGGAACTCAAGATAGTTTGCAGACAAAACGGCATGACCGCGACCGAGGAGGGCTGTATGTTCGAACAGTGGGGCGGCGGAATCCGTGAGCTCTGCGAGCGCGGCTTCATCAACTACGTAGTTCAGGAAAAGAAGGCGTTCTGCCTCTCGCCCCCCTTCACGCCGCTCCCCGAGAGGGATGCGAACCTCGAGATTGCCCGTCGGTATTTCACACACATGGGACCGTCGACGATTCACGACGCGATGTATTATTTCCACGCGACCGCCGCGCAGGTCAGAGAATGGCTCTCAGAGCTGCCTGTCACGGCGGTAGAATGCGAGGGCAGGACATATTATTATATCGAAAACGGTCAGTCATACGACGAAAGCATTCCGGAATGTCTTTTCCTCGCGGGATTTGATCAGCTGTTGCTTGCCCACGAAAAGAAAGAAAGCCTCTTCCTGAGAGGGGAGAACCTGAGAGCGATATTCAACCTCGCCGGAATCGTGATGCCCGCGCTGATGCTCGACGGCGAAGTCGTCGGCAAATGGAAAAAGAAGGGCGGAAAGCTGCTTGTCACGCCGTTCAGGGCACTGACGCGGCGGGAGAAGGAGCTCGTAACCGGAAGCGCCGGAGAATTGTGGAAGGACATTGTGTCGATAAGCTTTGACGAATAAAATTGGCGGAGATTTTTCCGCCTTTTTTTGCTTTCCGCGGCAGATTTCGTGCGATTCCGGTGTCTTAATAGATGAAGGAGCTGATGAGATGAGAAAACTGCTTGCGGCGCTGACACTTCTGGCGCTGATATTCACGGGCTGCGCGAAGGATGAGGGGCGGACGACGGTTTCCGACCTATGCGTTTTCAGTCAGACAAGCGAAGGAACGCCGATGAAGACGATGCTCTCAACCGGCAAGCGAACCGCCGTCTGTATCGACCCGCTCTGCGACCATGGCGAGGATTGCCCGCTTTATTCCTGCGGCGAATGGCTTGTCTGCGGCGATGAATTCATTTTCGTGAAGGGAAGCCTCTCGCTCGACCGGAACACAGGCGAGCGGTCGGGGTATATCGACCTTCTCGCGTACAATATGACAAACGGCGGAGTGACTCAGCTCGACCGGAGGGAGGATTCGCTTATATTGCTCGGCGCTTTCGAGAGATATGTGTTTTTCAGCGCCGCGGAGAGGGATGACGCCGACAGAAGTGTTTTTCGCGTATTCCGCGCCGACCTGAAGAGCCGCAAGGTGGTCACTCTGCCGCTTGGCGGGTTCAGATCGGACGACAATGACCTTGCGGACTCGTCACCGAGGGTCTGGACGATAGCGGACAGGCGGATTTACTGGTACGCACCCGGTGAGGATGGATATGAATACTTCACAACCGATCTTGCGGGGAAGAACAAACAGACGCTTGAGAGCGGTGAACCATCACTGATGAACGGAGTTTATAAGGATGGCTTCGCGTATTTTACCGAGAGAGTCAGCGAAAAAGCGTTCTCGGAGTGCATAAGTCAGCTCGAGCGGCTTAAGTGGATTAACGAGAAGCGCCTTTGCCGCGTCGATCTCTCGACCGGTGAGAAGACGATAATCTCCGAAAACGCCGCGGACTACATAGTCACTGACGACGGAATCTTCTTTGTGTCGGTCGAAAAAGAGCCGCGCGGATTCACTAAGAACGGTGAGACATATTACGATCTCTTCGGCGGGAAGGTCTACTATTCTGACGGCGTGACAACCGGACTTTTCAGCGAGCTCGAGTATGACCTGAGTGCTGACACATTCGCGGGAGCCCGCGATGGGTATCTGGCGCTGAGGTTCATGGAAGACCTTCCGAACAACTACTACGCAGGCGGATATGAATACAACACATCCGACAGGTTCATAATAATCGGTACGCGGGATGGGGTGTTCAGGTTGAGCGACTGAAACGCACACGCAATTTGCACAATTTTCCTGCCGGCTTTTTGTCCGGAATAAATCTGACCGACGAAAAAAACACGGCAGGAAAATTTTCTCTTGACAAAATCACATGGGTGTGGTATAATATTCTCAGTTAGCAGCAGACAACCGTGACAATGGTTATTGTTTTTATTTTTAAAGACAAGTTAGCGCGCACTAACTGCAATATCATCGCCGCGTGGGCGGCATAAAGGAGAAAAAGAAATGAAGTTCAGGAAATCAATGCAGTTGATCCTCTGCGCGTCGCTTGTCTGCGCCGCGATCCCGGCTGTCAGCGCGGCTGACGATGTCGTCTACGGAACGATGAAGATTCCCTACAGCGCGTTCTATGCCGCTGAGGGCGTCGATTCGGATGTCGATGCTGTCTCGTCCGCGACGACCTCGAAGTGGAAGAACGAGAAGCTTGTCGCCGGAACTTACAGCAAAGAGAACGGCAAGGGCGGTATAATCGAGGGCGTCGTTTACCCGGTCGCTATCGAGAAGTCAGCGCTCGAGTCGCTCGGCGACGATAATTACGGCTTTACCGAGATTGATTCTGTCCCGGCGGCTTATAAGGAAGTCACCGTGAGCGGCGGAAAGGTCTCGTTCTCGGCGACTAAGGGCGCGTCCGCGGCGATTGAGGGCGTCACTCCGACCCTCTCTTCAGACACGAGATACGGCGATTACTGCATCGACTCGGCTGTCAACAACGCGAACGGAAATTCGGATGTCGGAACGATCTACGGCGTCATTCTCCACACGAAGAGCGGCAAGGCATACGGAATGCGCCACCTCGAGAACATCTGGCGCGATGAGATCGCCTGGTCGTCGGGCTTTGTGACCAAGGAGTCCCATGGCAACGAACTCGCGTACAAGAATTACACTTCGCTCGTCGGCGAGACGATCGACAAGATCACTTACATAACCGACTCGGGTTACCACACGCTCGACACCGAGCTCTATGTCCCGGTCAAGTTTGAGAACACGCTGACGGTCGAAAACGCCGATGTGAAGGCGGGCAAGACCTCGGTCGCGATGACCGGATTCCCGGCTGATTTCAAGGTCGGATACAGCGTCGATGGACTCGACTGCACCGTCTCAGGCGGCACGCTGACCTTCAGGGACGCGCTTCCCGGAAGCTATACGCTCGTTGTCAGCGACGCCTCGGGCAAGTACGCCGATGTCAAAGCGACCTTTACGCTGACCACCGACTCGATGCCCGCCGATGTTTCTGGCGACGGACTCGTAAAAGCCGCCGGAGCTTCGGACACTGAGTTCTCGAATTTCCTCGCGAAAATTTCGACCGTAAAGGTCGGTGAGACCTCCTATGCCGCTTCCGGCAAGCGCGCCGTAAAGATCATCGACAGCGGCAGGATCAACGCCGCCGCGGCTCAGGGCGAAAACAAGGTCTTCGCGAATGACGGCGAATACGACGTCGTCGTGACCGCGACCGGATACAACAAGTCGCTCGGGCTCAAGGTCACGATCAAGGACTCGGCTGTCGCGTCGGTCAAGGCGACCGGAACGGCTGAGGTCAAGCCGGTTGAGCAGACCAAGACCGAAAAGCCCGATACCGCGCCCGCTACCGCAGACACGGTCGGACTGCTGATCGCCTCGGCAATCCTTGCCGGAGCGGCTGTCGTTTCGCGAAAGAAGGAACATTAAGTTAAAACAGATCGCCCCGCCACAAACATGGCGGGGTGTTATAGAGGAAAGAGAAGATGCTGTTTACAATTGCTCTCATTTTGGCGGCAATATTCGCGTTCGTATGCAAAAAGGCTCTGAAAAATCACGCGACCGTCTTTTATCTCGCCGCGGCGCTGATCTCGGTCATCGTCGCCATCGCTGACTTCAATGGCGCGCCGGGATTCGTCCGCGATTATGTCGTCGGGCTGTTCAGCCGCGGGGCGTTCGCGACGGCGCTCTGGTGCGTCGTCATGTGGATCGGAGCGCTCCCGAACGGAACGGCGGCGATAAAGGCTTTGATGCCGATTCGCGGAGAGCTCTCGATCTTCGCGGCGATACTGACGCTCGGGCACAACATCGGCTTCGGACGGACATATTTTGTCCGTATGTTCACGAACCCGGCAAGTCTCAGCAAGACACAGCTTGCCGCCGGAACGCTCTCGATTATGATGCTTGTCATAATGATTCCGCTGACGGTGCTGTCCTTCCCGAAGGTGCGCCGCAAGCTCGACGCGAAGTTCTGGAAACGGATTCAGCGCGCCGCGTACATCTTCTACGCGATGATCTACGCGCATGTCATGATTCTTTTCGTCCCGTCGGCGAGAAACGGCAGAACGGCTTACAAGATAAGCGTTGCCGTCTACAGCCTGGTTTTCATCGGCTACGCCGCGGCGAGAATCATGAAGGCAATAAAGAAGCGCGGCAAGGCGGGTGCTAAGGGAATTGTCACGGTCAGCGCGGCGGTGATCTGCTTTACCGCGGCGATGATTTTCGCGCTTCCGACGCCTTCGAAGGTTGATACGCAGGTTTCTGTTCCGGCGAATAGTGACGCTGAGAGCGGGTCGGACAAAGCTTCCGGCGGCACTGAGAGCGCTTTGAC
>CAKSOR010000056.1 GCA_934477985.1 uncultured Eubacteriales bacterium | reverse complement strand
GATTTGGTTATAGCTACTCGACCCGAACGAACAAATTGTAACACTCCGTATGGAATGAGCTTTTCGTAGAGGTCCTTATTGAACAAAAAGCCCTGCGAGCCCGAGAGGTAAGAGAGACTCCAGTTTCCGGCGACGGCGACCTGTTTTGTGCCGATTCTGAAGATGCTTGTAGCGTCGGGATTCCAGTAATCGGCGTCAAGCTTCAGGTGAGGGATATTCGAGAAGTCGGCGAGGTATTCGACGTTGCCGAGTGTGTTGATTCCGTACTGGAAGATGATGTCGTACTCGTTATCGCCCGAGAGAACCGACTGTGCCATGATGTCGGCGACCTTATCGACCTCGGTGACATTGAGTTTGCACTTGAAGCGATCCTCGATATAGCCGGCGCTTATACATAGCGTCGTTCAGGAGGTCGCCGTTTTCCTCCTCGGCGACGAGCTGAGTCTCAGCCCATGTGAGCCAGTTCTTGTTATGATGGAGGATATTGAACGAGAAGCCGCCCATATCGGTGTCGGGAAGTCCGTCGGTAGGCTGTGCGGTCTCGGTCGACGGCACTGTCGTTTCCTCGGGAATGTTGTCAGGGGCTTCTTCGCCACAGGAAAAGAGGGTCAGAATGGCGGCAAGAAGCACAAAAGAGGTCGCGCGTTTCGAAAGTTTCATTGATTGTTCCTCCAAATAAAGCTGTTTTTTGCGGTGATTTTTATAACACGAGTTTCGAATCTGGTCAAGACTTTTCCGAGGATTCAGTGAACAGATTTCACGTGTTATTTTCAGATGGCATACACAAATCCTCTGTATAAACCGCAAATCCTGAGGGGCATCGAACAGTAATATTATACACTGATCCGCATAAAAAGTAAAGCTTCCGGACGCGCATCTTTTTGTCCTGAACACGCATAATTGTCCTGTACGCGTTGTATTACGTTCCAAACGCGTATTCGTCAGCGCGTCAAAGCTCGAACTCGTCGCCGTCATGCGCGACGCTGACCGGATACGGAAGCTCCTTGCAGCAGTCGTAAAGCAGGCTCTCGCCGTCGCCGTGCCACTTATCGCCTATATGGTTGAATATCAACCTGTCGGTGAGGGTTTTCGCGAACAGCGGCGCGGCTTTTTCCTGGCTGTAGTGCGTCGCCTCGCAGACAAGGAGATCGAAATGCTCGCGAAGCAGTATCTCCGGGTAGTCGTGGAAGTCAACCCAGAGATCTCCGGTGTGCAGAAGACGCTTTCCGGTCGTCTTGTCGGTCAGTATGTAAGCAAAGGTCACCGGCTTGACTGGAGCGGACGGAATGTGGTCGGTCGGATAGGCTTCGACCTTTATGTTCTCGTCTGAGTACACCTCTCCGGTCAGGGTGACTCTGAAGTCGACAATTCCCGGAAGGAGCTTTATGTGCATCGCCGAAAGCCAGACTGTCAGCGCCTCGGAAGCACCCTTCTCGGGCAGAAATATCTCAGTGTGACCCTTCGGGTACTTCTCGAGCGCCTTGATCATCTCGGTGAGTCCGCCGACGTGGTCGTCGTGCATGTGCGTGCAGAATATCGCACGGAGCTTTGAGTTGTCTTTGCCCTTCCGGCAGAGAAGCGCGTCGCACGGAGCTCCGCAGTCTATGAGATACATCGCGCCGTTCACTTCGTAAAGTGTCGAGGAGTTGAACCGGCAGTAAGTCGAGTCTCCGTGGCTTGTGCCTAAGGTGGTTATAATCATGTGTATCCTTTCCGCACGCAAAGCGTGCCCACTACTCAACAGAGCTGTTTAAATTGTCAGCTCCAGAAATGAATATTGAATGATGTCGCTGCTTACTCAGCCGATGAGTATTTCAATATCAGCTGATCAAGCTTCACTATGTCGCCGGCACCCATGACAATCAGCATATCCCCCGCCTTCATCCCGCGCTTCAGATACGACGCGATCTCCTCCATCGTCGGCAGGTATACCCCGCCCGCGGCTTTCGCCAGCTTCTCCGAGCTCACTCCGAAAGTATTGACCTCCCTTGCCGCGTAGATGTCCGCGAACACCGCACGCACGCCGCCGAACGCCTTCGCGAACTCATCAAACAATGCCGCCGTGCGCGAGTAGGTATGCGGCTGGAAGACTACCCAGACGTTCTTCCCCATCCCGAGCGCGCCTTCAAGCGTCGCCCTGATCTCGGTCGGGTGGTGCGCGTAGTCGTCGTACACAGGCACTTTATCGCCGCTGTCGGTCACCATGTCGCCCTTGTACTCCATACGCCGCTTCGCTCCGCGGTAGCCTGAGAGTCCCTTCGCGATGTCCTCGGGCGAGACTCCGCAGATGTCAGACGCCGCCGCAGCCGCGAGCGAATTCATCACATGGTGCTTTCCGACGACTCCGAGCTTCACGTGCGTGAAGAGCTTTCCATGCTTCAGTATGTCAAACTCAGCACAGCCGCCATCGGACGTAATGTTGTCAGCCGTGAATTCAGCTCCGTATCCCGGCGTGAGGCTGTAGCCGACGACCTTTCCTCTGTAGCCGTCAAGGGCTTTTCTCACGTTCGGGTCGGCGAGGTTCACAACGGCGTGACCGTCGGACGCGATCGTAAGGTACTTCTTGAACGACTCCACTATCTGGTCGAGTCCCGGGAAGTAGTCGGTGTGGTCGAGGTCGATGTTCAGCACAACCGCGATGTTCGGCGTGAACGACAGAAACGAGTCCTGATACTCGCAGGCTTCCATGATGAAGTCCTTATGTGAGCCGAGCCGGTAGGCGCCGCCGATCTCAGCGAGTTCAGCGCCCGAGACTATTGTCGGGTCGCGCCCGGCGGCTAAGAATATGTGCGAGATCATCGAGGTTGTCGAGCTCTTGCCGTGCATTCCGGCGACACCGATACGGTTCTCGCAGGCGCTCATCAGCCACCCGAGGAAATCCGCGCGGTAGACACAGTACTTTCCCTTCCGGTCGGAGGCGAGAGCCGCGGCGAGTTCAGGCTGATCGGGTTTTATCGCGGCGGTGTAGACGATCACGTCGTAGGGCTTTATGTGCTCCGCCGACTCGGTGTAGTTTACCTGAACGCCCTGAGCCTCGAGGGCGCGGGTGAGATGCGATGGCGTGCGGTCGTAGCCGCCGACAGTAAGTCCGCGGTCGTGCGCGATGTGCGCGAGGGACGACATGCTGATGCCGCCGATGCCGATGAAATAGACGCTCCGCGGCACGCTGAAAACTGCCGTGAGCTCCTCTGCCGAATACTTTGTGTACATGAAAAACACTCCTTTGCGGTGATCACTTACATATATTATATCACAGATCGGCGGGATATTCAAGTCCCGGCGGGAAATTTTACTTTTCGACAAAGTCCGCGGGTCGTTAAAGAAAATCTTTCTTTGGAGTCCCACAAATTTCAAAATAATCGGGTTTATTTTTCATAAATTCAGTGTATAATAATGGTAGGTCAATCAAAAAGGACCGGGGGTGCGGGACTCGGAAGTTCCCGGACGCATTCTGTAAAGCAAACACTGTTATTCAAAGTGGAGGTATAAAAATGATCATCAGCGATATTAAAGTAAGGAAGCTCTTCGAAGAGGGACCCATGAAAGCGATCGTCTCGGTAACGTTCGACGGACAGCTCGCCGTCCACGACATAAAGGTAATCAACGCCCGCGAGAAGCTCTTCATCGTCATGCCGAGCCGTAAGAATCCCGACGGTACTTATCGTGACATAGTCCATCCGATCAACGCGCAGTTCAGGGCTGTGGTCGAGGGCTCTGTCATCGAGGCTTACGAGAAGGCTCTCGAGGAGGCGAAGAACGCGGAGGAGACAGAAGAGACCGAAGAGGTTGAAACCACCAACGAGTAAGGAAGCCTTCAACACGCACGGAGTGCGTGCATTATTCATTATTCATTAATCACTATTCAATATTCATTAAAAGAACGTCGGCATACCACGGACTAAGGCATAGCCCAAAAGGCTCAACCGACATGGCAGTGACTAACGGAAAGAGCAGTGATTAACGAATAACCAACCAATCGAACAACAAAACCGGCTCGGTGAAGTTTCCCTGAGCCGGTTGTTTTTTAATGATTAATCAAAGCAGTTTACTCAGCCAGCGTCGTGCGGAGCTTTTCAATCGCCGTATTGACCGACGTCTGCATAGACGCCAGGGTCGACGCGAAATTCGGGTTGCCCGCCGCGTAGGTCTGTCTCACAAGCGGGTTCGCCACGGTGTCCTGCCATGCGTTCAGTCCGAACTCGAAGCTGATCGAATCCACGATTATGTCTATCATCGCCGCAGACTCGTCGTCACGCGCCGACTTGGTCTTCAGCACGACCTCCTTATAGGTCGGGATCAGGTTCTTCTGCGAGTCGAACGCCAGAGCCTCGAGTATGATGCCGACGTTATCGAACCGCTCCTCCGGAAGGGTCTTCAGCAGCACCGCGATCTCAGCTCCGAACGACGGCGCGTAATATCTCTCCTGACTCTCGTCGTACTTCGGACAGGGGATGAAGCCTATATCGATCTCGAGCTTGCGCTTGCTCTCGAGACCCATCAGGTTGTTCGCCTGGAAGAGCGCCTCGCCGTCGTCAAAGCTGCCCGTACCGCCGTTGCCGTCGACGTTGTCGGACTGATTGCCCTTGTAAATCTCGTCCTGCATGAAGGTGTCGTAGATCTTTATGAGCTTGTTGATCGCGTTCTCGTTGCCGGGCAGGTCGAACACGGGATAGCCGTCCTTGTCCTTCGATACGTAGTTGACTCCCGAACCCAAAATGAAGCGGTTGAAGGTCTCCTTCCAGCTTCCGACGACGCCGAAGCGGTCGCCCGAGTTGATAGTGCCGTCGCCGTTGAGGTCGCTGTAGGCGAGCTTCGCGACCGACGCCATCTTGTCGATTGTCCACGTGCCGTCAGCGGCTTCCTTGTAGATGTCGACATCTGAGTTCAGGGTGTTGTAGACGTCCTTGTTCATGATGAAGCCCGAGGCGCGCGAGAGCACAGCCAGGCTGAAATTGCCCGAAGCGGCATACTGTTTTCCGCCGACATTGAATACCTCGGTGGCGAGGGGATTCCACCACTCACGGTCGAGGCTCAGGTGCGGGAGCTCGTTCCAGTCCATCAGGTACTGAGCCGCGCCGAGCGTCCAGAGGTCGTAGGAGAACCAGACATCGTAGTTGGAGTCGCCAGCCATGACCTCAGCCTGAATCTCGTTTCCGCCGATTTGGTCGACCTCGTTTATGTTTATCTTGCAGTCAAAGCGCTCCTCGATGGAACGGTTGCGCCTGTAGATAGCGTCGTTGACGAGATCGCCGTTTTCCTCGGTCGCCTCGAGATCAAGCGTAGCCCATGAGAGCCAGGACTTGTTGAAGTGGTTGATCGAGAACTCAAAACCGTCCATTTTCGTGTCGGGAAGACCGTCGGTTTCCTCGGTTTCGACCGGATCGGCTGTGGTGTCTGAGGGGGTTGTCTCGACCGGGTCGGCTGTTCCGCCGCCGCAGGATACGAGGGTGAGTGCCATGACGAGGCACAGGAGTTGTGTGACGCGTTTGTTCATGTTTTTGCCTTCCTTTGTAAGTATTCCTATCGCAGGTATATTTATTATAGCACAAAAAGCATCGTTTGTCAACTACTATTTATTATTCAATATTCATTAATCACTATTCAATATTCATTTCTGAAGCTATCGGTGCGCTGATGGAATATCCTTACTGACAGGCGTGCAAATCCGGACGCGAAATACGCGTACTTTCGCGGGGCTGCTGTTATTCGTCAGAGCATGCGCAAAAAAGCGGCTCGGGGAACTTCCCAGAGCCGCTCATGATGTTCACTTGTCCTGCTATTATCAGTCACTGCTCTTTCGGATGAGCCTTGTGGGCTGTACCCTTAGTCTGTGGCATGCCAACGTTTTTTTAATGAATATTTAATAATACGAGCCCGCGCCGGTCACTTGTTATACACTCGTGCTTCCCACTTCTGAGCCGCCTCGAGCTGTTCAAACGCCTCGGCTTCCTCCGCGGGCAATTCCGGCAGATACTTCATCGGGTTCGTGGTCTTATCCTCAATCCTCACCTCAAAGTGCAGGTGAACGCCATACGCCGCGCCGGTCCGACCCATCTCTCCGATCAGCTGTCCCTGGTAGACCTTATCGCCGACCTTGACATGCAGTTTACTCATATGCGCGTAGAGCGTCATCATGCCGTTGTCATGCTGAATCCGCACCGAGTTGCCGTACGACGGCGTAAACCCCGCCCAGACGACCTCTCCGCCGTCCGAGGCGTAAATCTCATCGCCCTTTGTGCCCGGAATGTCGATCCCTAAGTGGAAGTCATACGAACCGTAGAGATCGCGGCTTCCGTAACCCGACGAGAGTCCCTTTGTCACCGCGCACGGCCAGATATAAGTCCCGGTCGGTTCAGCCGGCGGAATCGGCTTTGTACCGCGCTTCACGACCTCGTTCACGACCGCTTCATGCACGGTCTCAGAGAGCTCGGTTCTGCTGGTCTCGACGCCGTTCATGTCGGAGTAAATCTCGTAAGTCACCGTCCGGAAGCCGTCCTTGCCCTCCTGAAGGAGCACATCGCGCCCGACAAGGCTTTCGGGGTCGTCAATATACTCGGTCTCGTACAGCATCGTCTCGTCGACCGTCTCGGTCGAGACAAGATAGTACCCGAGCGGCTGACCGTCATCCGGAACGCTTCTTGAGAGTCCGTAGTCGACATCGGGGTCGTCGTCGCCCGGGGCGAGCGAAGCGAAAGCGCTGACCCGCACACTGCCGTCAGCAAGCGGGTTCAGAAGGCTGTTTATCTCGTCAATCGGCATAATAAGGTCGACCGGGCAGTACTGGCTCTCAATCTCTATGGAATCACTGAACTCCACGCGGTCATAGCCATCGCCCGCCGACTCGAGAAGCTCGTCCTCGATATCGCTTATCAGCGCCTGAATATCGCCGTCGTCGCTGGCGGCTGTCATAACGCCGTCAACCCAGAGCATATCGGCGACTCTGTAATCGGCTTCGGCGGCGGCTCTGACAATCTCCCGGCAGTCGTCGGAAGTCAGGAACCCGGGGTTCTTCGCGTAAGCCACGCGGTAGGTTATGTCGCAGTTTATGCTGCTGTAAGAGCCGATGTCGTCCGAAATCTCGCGCTCGAGCGCCAGCTTCGCGCTGTCAAGGTCGTTCTTCGAGCTCACATAGCCAAGGCTTTCGCCGTCAAGGCAAGCCTCGACGACAATGTCATACGACAGCACGTCGGCAACCCAGAAGCCCGCCAGAGCGAGCATCAGGCAGGGCAGAAGAATATCGAAAAGGCGGAAGAGTCTCCCGCCGGAATGTCTGCGTTTCCTCATTACATATCTCCGTTTTCACGTGTGATTTCGCCGCGAAAAGTTACGGCACATGTCGCGATAAGTATATTATAACGCATCGCAGAGAAAATGTCAAGAGCTTTCATGAAATTTGTGCAATATGCGATTGAGTATTTTCGGCTACCCCCTTGAATATCGCCGCGAATCGTGGTATAATATAGTGTGAAACCAAAGCAATAATCACATTCTGTATATAATAGAGGTAATGAACAATGGCAGAACTCAGATGGAATCCAATGATAAAAGACTGGGTGATGGTGGCTTCCAACCGCCAGAACCGCCCGCAGATGCCCAAGGACTGGTGTCCCTTCTGTCCCGACCCGAACGACCATAACCCGGACAAGAAGGTCCCCGACACCTACGAGGTACTCGAGTATGACAACGACTTCCCGGCGCTTTCGCAGAATCCCCCTGAACCCGACGATGTCGCGACCGATCTCTACAAGGTCAGAAAGTCGCACGGCAAATGCGAGGTCGTGCTCTACTCCCCGAACCACACCGGCACGCTGAAGGAGTTATCCGACGAGCACCTGAGAAAGCTTGTCGACCTCTGGGTTGAGCGCTTCAACGTTATGAAGTCCGACCCCGAGATAAAGTATGTCTTCATCTTCGAGAACCGCGGCAACGAGGTCGGCGTCACGATGCCCCACCCGCACGGTCAGATCTACGGCTATCCGATGATCCCGAAGAAGATAGAGCTCGAACTCGACTCCGCCAAGGAGCACTTCGAGGAGAATCACGAGTGCCTGTTCTGTCGCATGACCGAGGAGGAGCGCCGCGCGAACCTCCGCATTGTCCACGAGAATGACAGCTTCATCGCCTACATCCCCTTCTTTGCCGACTACACCTACGGAATCTACATCCTCTCGAAGACCCACAAGCCGACCATCGCCGATCTGAGTGACAAGGAGAAGGACGACCTCGGCAGGATGGTGCGCGACATTTCGGGCATGTACGACACGATATTCCCGGAGCGTCCGGTCTTCCCGTATATGATGTGCATGCACAACGCGCCGGTCAACAACGACATTGAGAAGTACAAGGGCTTTGAGGACTACTATCACTTCCACATCGAGATGTACCCTGTTCTGCGTGCCGCTAACAAGCAGCAGTTCATGGCTTCGAGCGAGACCGGTGTCTGGGCGCACTGCAACCCCACCGCGCCCGAGGAAAAGGCTGAGGAGATGCGCCAGGCGATGAAGAAGTACCTCGCCACAAGAAAGTAATTGAGAATTCCCGACATAAACCCGGTTGTCCACGCGGTCGCCGGGTTCGTTTCATGCGCGGCGACGCCGAACAGCGAGGCTGTCAAGACCGCCTACTGCTATCGGATAATGTGCCTTACGTCAGGGCGCTGCGGACTTGTGCTTGACGGAGCGGAGGAGTTCCGCGCGGGTGACATTCTCTTCCTGCTGCCGGGAGAGCGGTACAGGATACTGAACAGCCACGGAGACTTCGCGGTCATCAATATATTCTTCGATTTCACCCCAGGGAGAAGCGCGGGGACAACGACCACGCACGTGCTTGAGCGCGACTTCAACCCGGGGCTCTGCGGCGGTCGGATCGACTTTGAGGACGAAGCGTTCAATAAGTCAGGGCTTTTCCGGAACACGGGGCTTGCCGACGAGGTGAAGCGGATCGAGAGCGAGTTCCACGGCTTCCGGCGTTATAAGCGCGAGTACCTGTCGGTGCTGATGAAGAAACTGCTGATGGAGCTGCCCGACACTGTCGGAAGGCGTTCTGACCGCGCGGCTGACATCGCGGCGTATATTGATGAGAATATCGGAACGGAGCTGACATCGGCGGCGCTGTCTGCGCGCTTCGGCTACCACCCGTATCATATAAGCCGGATAATGAGGGAGCTTACCGGTCTCACGACACACGAATACGTTACGACCCGGCGGGTTGAGCGCGCGAAGACGCTGCTGACCGAGACGAACCTGACGATGACCGAGATAGCGCAGACGCTCGGCTTTGCCGACTCGGGGCATTTTTCGCGCGTGTTCGGGAAGTATGTTGGCGTGACACCGAGCGAGTACAGAAAGTCTATGTGATTATTCATTAATCCGAGCTGCGAAGCTGTTCGTATTCAACTATTCACTAAAAGACCGTCGGCACACCACCAACTTCACCCAGTGCCACCGACTAACGGTCGGCGTCGCGAAAAAACAGCGGACCCACGAAAAGACGCGTATTTTGCGTATTCTCTCTACGCCTGTGGCAAATCCGGACGCGTGAGACGCGAAATACGCGTCTTTGTGACTATCCGCTCGCGTACGCGCCGAAAAACTTTTGCCAAACCCCTTGACAAATCGCGCGAATGGGTGTATAATAGAGTAAAGGCAGAACGGAACTGCCTGCCGGAAGGTCTCAGAGAGGACGCGCGAAAGCTGTGAGCGTGTCTGACCCGAACACAGGAACATAACCGCCGTTCCAATAGTAATTGCCTTCGGCAATAACTAATAGTGCCGCGCGCAGGAAATGGCGCGCCGTGTTTTCCGACGTTACACGGACGGGAAGTAATAGCTTTCCTACAGAGTTAAAAATTCGGGTGGAACCGTGGGAATATATTCCCGCCCCGAGAGTGTAATAATTTTATTATGCTCCCGGGGCTTTTTGTCGCCCGGGAGCAGGAAAGGTACTATCATGTTCAAGATCAGATTTGAAGGCGGAAAGGAATTCGAGTCCGAGGCGCCGATCACGGTATACGAGGCGGCAAAGGCTCTTGAGCTTATCGACCGCTCTGTCCTTGCCGCAAAGGTGAACGGCGAAATGCACGAGTTATCCCACGAGGTAAGCTCCGACGCCGATGTCAAGCTCCTCACCTTTGAGGACGCAGACGGCAAGCACGTCTTCTGGCACACCGCGTCGCACATTCTGGCGCAGGCGGTCAAGCGGCTCTATCCTGAGGCTAAGCTCACAATCGGTCCGGCGATCGAGAGCGGCTTCTACTACGACATAGACAGCGACGTCGCCTTCACTCCCGAAATCCTCAAGGAGATCGAGTCAGAGATGCAGAAGATCGTGAAGGAAAACCTCCTTATCGAGCGTTTCACGCTGAGCCGCGAGGAAGCCGTTAAGTTCATGACCGAGAGAAACGAGCCCTACAAGGTTCAGCTCATCGAGGAGCTCCCCGAGGGCGCGGAGATTTCGTTCTACAAGCAGGGCGAGTTCACCGACCTCTGCGCGGGTCCGCACCTCCACTCCACCGGCGCTGTCAAGGCGGTCAAGCTGCTCC
>CAKSOR010000055.1 GCA_934477985.1 uncultured Eubacteriales bacterium | reverse complement strand
GTCAGCGTTGCACTGCCTGCTGCACTCGTGCTGCCGTTCCACTTGCTGTTATCGGCAGTCAGACTCAGGCCTGCACCACTGTTGTCACCAGTCCAGCTGCTGTCAGTCATATTTACTGTTGCATTAGCGCCGGTATTGGCACCGTTCCAGGTGCTTGCGTTGGTCAAAGTAATGTTAGCTTTTGCACCGCCGTTAGCTCCTGTCCAGGCTGCTTTATCTGCTTTAACGGTTACGCCGTCTGTAGTATTGCCTTTGCTCCAGCTTGCGCCGTTGTTCAAAGTTACATTTGCATTTGCACCGCTGTTCATACCGCTCCAGCTAGAAGCGTCCAGTTTAATCGTGCTGCCTGCACCACTGCTGTCGCCTGTCCAGGTTGTACCATTTGTCAAAGTTGCGTTCAGCTTGCCGTTATTGGCTCCGTTCCAGGTGCCCTTGCTCAGGCTCATGGTCGTGTTGCCGCTGTTATCACCAGTCCAGCTTGCGCCTTCCTTGAAGTTCAGCTCTACGCTGCCGTCATCATCTGTTGCCACATTGCCGTCCAACTTGCTGAGGTTCTTCGCAGTAACTTTAGCACCCTTGCCGTTAGCAGTAACGTTGCTGCCAATGGTGGTATCTGCAGAATCAATCGTTACTGCTGCATTTGCGCCGTCAGCACTTACTGCGCCGTTCACCTTAGCAGCTTTTGTTGCTTTAATCGTTACAGCATTATTCGTACTTACGTCACCGTTCAGCGTTGCGTTTACTGCAGTTATGTCTACCTTGCTGTTATTGGCGTTGATTGCTTTTGCACCAGTTACAACAAAGTTGCCTGCATCCTGAACTGTCAGCGTACCGCCTGTTGTTGCGATACCGTCACCGCTGTTAGCAGTGATCGTCATATCGTGGCTGTTCAGCTTCAAGGTTGTATCTTTTGCTGTGGTAACTGCGCTGCCCGCAGTTGTAATTGTAGTTGCGTCTTTTGTGAAGTTATAGATATTGTCAGTATCAGGGAGTACACCTGCATCCCTATATTCCTTGTCTGTTACATAATCACCGGTTACAGTTGATTTAAAATCTGTCTTAGACTGTACATTAGGAATGCTTGTACCATAATCAACGGTTTCTTTATCAAGACTGCCCTGACCGGTTTTACTATCGTAACCAATATTACCGGCAAATTTAGTTGCTGATGCAGACGTAAGCCCCTCAGCAATTTTTACATAACCGTCAAGATTTTTTTCACCGTTTAAGTATCCGGTATAATACAGCTTATTAGCCAAAGCATTTAAGGCATCATTGATAGCATATTTATTAGTAGTCTCTAAACCATTAGAATCCGTCAGCAAAGTAATGCCGGAGTCGCTAGTCGCTGCGCCAATTGTAATATCGCCACCATTGATTTTGGTAACATCATTTACATCATGCTGATAAACAAACGTAGCCTTACCATTATATTTATTAATAGTGAGATTTCCTGCAGTTGCATCCGTCATATCAACTGTAGTACCGCCACCGGCCGCCACAGCTGCAGCCTTTCTCATTTTGCTGATACTGCCGGCATTAAAGCTGTCAAGAACATTATCTCCTTTTACTTGCCAAAGGTTGTCACCATGCATATTCAGCGTACTGCCGCTACCACTGACATTACCGCTCCAGCTGCTGCCGTTATTAATATTAATAACAGCATCCTTACCGCTACTATTACCTTCCCAGTTACTGCCATTACCCAGAGTTACGGAAGATCTGTCACCACTAATGTTACCATTGTAATCGGAATCATCCAGATTGAGCTGCAAATCGCTGCCACTGTTGTCACCGCTCCAGCTTGCCTTATTTTTCAGGGTAACAACAGCCTTACTGCCATCATTTTTACCATTCCAAGCGGATGCATTCAGCGTTACATTGGTTCCCGCACCCTTATTATCACCGGTCCAAACAGAATCGGCTGCATTAACCACCATATTGCTGCCAATGTTGTCACCGCTCCAGCTTGCTTTATCCTTCAATGTCAGATTTACATTGTCACCGCTGTTATTGCCATGCCAATCGCCTTTTTCCACAAGGAAGTTTTTATCGGCATCACTGTTATCTCCCTCAGGAGTTTCAGTCTGTACACTGATTTTTTCACCCAGGCTTCCCTGTCCAGTGGTATCGCTGTATTTAACACTGCCTACATATTTAGCTGCGGAAGCTGCGGTCAGACCTTCGGCAATCTGTACCTGTCCGTCCAGATTTCTGCTGCCGCTGACATAATCTGTATAATAAAGCTTATTAGCCAATGCATCGAGAACCTTATTTACAGTTGCTTCAGAAGAAGTATTTACGCCGCTGCTGTCCGTGCGCAAAGCTACAGCAGAGCCGGTTTCAGCAGTCTTCACCGTAAAATTGCCACCCAAAATTTTTTCCGGGTTACTGTTATCATGCTCATAAATAACCATAGTATTACCGCTGTATTTGTCTATGGTTATATTCTTGCTGTCACTCTTCTGGAAAATAACGCCTGCAGCACCTGCACTGCCACCTGTAAGTTTGCTGATATGGCTTGCTCCATTGCTGCCGACATCTTCATTATCCTGTGCATAACGTGTATTATTGGCCTGATTTATCCAGCTTGCACCGTTTTGCAGCCACATATTAACCGTACCGCCATTATCTACAATGCCACGCAGATAGGAATCACCTGTAGTCAATGCTACATTAACTGTACCGGTTGACAGAGCAAAAATATCACCGCCAAGCTTAACGCTGTTATTGCCGGCTACTGCGCCATCCTTACCGGTATTGACGTTAATTGTTCCCTGATATGCACCCAATGTATAGTAGCCATAATTCATGCCCTTAGGCACATTAATTTCGCCACCGCCAATAGATACCGTACTGTTCTTGGCATTCGTTGTAATACCGTTGCCATATACATCCATATCAGCAGTACCGCTGACATCTACACGGCTATTTTCTACCTGTGCAAGAATGCCGGCGTTGTTGAAACGTGACAGCACATTATCAGCATTTACAGGAATACCCCAGGTTTCATTGTCAGCGCCCTTTATAGTCAGATTGCCATTAATCGTAATTGTATTGGCAACATCAGAAGCATAGCTTGCTTCTCCCCAACGGTCTGTTTTCTGTACAGCAACACCATTACCGCCGTAACTGCCGTTCATAGAAATATTAACATCGCCATTAACAGTAATCTTGCTGGCATCTGATTTGCCGGCATCATTCATAATAGCGTTATTCAAGGAATTACCATTTACAGCGCCAATGGTAATAATATTCAGCTTACCTGCATTAATAGTAACGTTCTTGCCATTGCCGGCATAAACACCGACAGGTGTAGCAACACCGTTCTGCACCTGCAGCTGCAGCGTATTGCTGCCGGCGTTGACAGTAACATCATTGCCGTCATGCGCATAAACGGCAGCCAGAATATTATTACTTAAATCAGCCTGTGTTTTCCATGCATTAGGCTTCAGGCTGATAGTTTTATCGGCAGTAAAAGTATAAACACTGTTGTCACTGCTTACACCGCTGTAAACAGAGCTGTCAGCATCAGTGCCGCTGATGCGTTGGAAATAGTCACCGGTTTTACTGTTGGCATTGATATTGATAACCTTGGTTGTAGTCACGGAAGGAGATGTAAGTCCTTCTTCCCGTGATGTTGTCAGCAAGGCTTTGTTACCGAAAACAGTATCACCGGAAAGCAATGAAACGGAGTTAAAGGTGTGGTAGGAGGTATTACCTGCCAAGGTATATGCACTCCACGTATAAGTAGGCTTAACAGCGCCATCGGTATAAACCACAATATTATTGCCAAACTCACCCCAGACACGCTTAGTATAATATTCGGCAAAAAGCTTGTTGAACCATCCGGTTCCTACACCGGTATTACCGCCGCCCTCTGTATTGCCTTCAACAACAATTTCCCAATTTACAGGGTTGTCCGAGCTCAGATTAGCCACGGTAGTTTTATAAACCTTCAAATTGCTGCCACCGCCACCGGTTGCCAAATTATATGCCAGAATATAGGCAGTACCATTAGGCCAGACAGTCATATCACGGAAATCAAGACCATTGCTCTTAACATTTTCCGGCAATACTACAGACTTAGATTCCTGATTCAGAACATTGTTATTAATCGTAGCCAAAGTAATGGCAGATTCGCTATTGCCATGTCCTACATATTGGTAACCGCCGATACCTGTATGCAGCAGTATATCATTATAATTGTTCAGCTTAACCGAGTCAGGATTGCGGGCACTACAGGTATAATTAACATATTCAAGACTACCGTCATCCTTTATCTGATACTGCATAATTATACTGTCATCATATGGATCATAGCCGCCCTTAGGATTGATGCTGACAACTACATAAAGCTGTCCGTTTTTGACAACCATGCCTTCGCCATGCACCCAGCCGGGAGAACTGTAACTCATGCCGCAGTACGTATTAAGATCTTCCATCAGATTACGTGATTTGCTGACTTCCTCTGTCAAAACATTTTTATCGTACTTTACTACACCGATTGTACCCAAATCATAATCGCCTACATAGATATAGCCATTATAGCCGGCGGCTGAATGCGGGTTTGCACCCTTGGTAATAATACCGGAGGGATAAACCTCATCCTTGCTCCAAGTAGTATCGGCACCGATTACCTTCGAAGGAATCAAATCAACTGTGCTGTAGTTGTATTGGCGCAGTAAAAACATGCTCTTGCCATCCAGCACAAAGCTATAAGTACCGGGATCCTTATTCAAAGATTCAATTACTGCTACATTTGCTTTGCTGTCAACCTTATCAGTAACACGTGAACCGGTAATAGCAGTCATATTGCTGGCGCCATAGTTAGAAGGAACAGTTATCAACAGATTGGCTGCGAAAGCACTGCCGCCAATCAT
This sequence comes from uncultured Eubacteriales bacterium, assembly GCA_934477985.1. Lineage (GTDB taxonomy): Bacteria > Bacillota > Clostridia > Oscillospirales > CAG-272 > Flemingiibacterium. Next base: position 5,713 of record CAKSOR010000055.1, on the reverse strand, counting down.
CCATCCACCCATTATTGAGGCTAAAATCGCCGCCTTTTTACTTTTACTGAACTTACGCATTGATAATTCCCCCTTTAGAACTGATAACGCGCTGTAACATAATAGGTGCGGCCCTGTATCGGAAATTCCGGATTAATATAACCGGGAACCATGAAAGCTGCATCACTGCGGATTTTAGATTTAGGACCTTTGTTGAGAATGTCATTGCAGCCAAAGGTCAGCTGCCAATTTTTCTTCGGCATCCACTTCAGACCGCTGTTCATAACAAACAAAGAGCATACCGGTTTGCCTGACAGATACGGTGAAAGCTTGCCACTCGTTGCCTTATTGTAATAAGTGAAGTATTCATCCGTGTAATGTCCTTCGGCAAAGAGCGAGAACTTCTCCGAAGGTCTGTAAGTCAGACGGATATTACCCTCCCATTCCGGCTGGTAGGTCGGCCATACCGGAGCGTAGTTGCCAAACTGCGTAGCAGTATGCTTGTTGTAGGCACTGGTGTTAAGATAGGTTACCTGTAAATCAAGATCGAACTTATCCCATTTAAAGCTGCTCTGCAATTCAACGCCATGAGATTTACCCTTGTTATCATTAAAATAAGACCAATAATCCTTGCCTGCACGCTCCAGCTGCAGCATATTGGTAGAATCGCGCCAATAATAAGTCAATGTAGTAGAGTTGTCTGCTCCCAACAGCTTGTTATGCATAATCGCGCTGACATCAAACTGCTTACCCTCTTCAGGAACCGGGAACATAGCACCGTCACCGTTATGGTTTTTCGGAGCAGGAAGAATACCGGCGCCGTCACCGGCAATTTCCGCCATGTTCAGCAAACGGTAATAGGTACCGCCAGTCATACGCAGAGTAAGATTTTCATTTACTTCTTTCTTCAAAGCCAGCTGCCAGGTTGCTTTACCCTTGGTCTGCGAATCTTTAGGATGAATCCAGCTTGCCTGTCCGTCGGTAAAGCGCTTGCCATCACTGAAGCCGGTAATCTTCGATTGGTTATAACGTACGCTCGGTGTGAAAATCCAGGTACCCTCTTTATCTAAGGTAATAGAATCCTGCATCTGTACGTTGAACAGCTCCTGCTCATAGCGGTTACGGATTTGTGCGGAGAGGAAATTCTGACTGGCCTGTCCGCCTAAAATTTTAGCCATGTTGGAACCGTCTATATCCAAGCCTTCTTTAGAGTAGTTAATCAAAAAATCCAACATATTATTATCGTTCAGCTTATAACCGCCATCAATCTGAGCCGTGTATTTATTGGATTTATAACGGCTCCATTCGCGCAACGGCTGGTTCTGCATATCCCATTCACTGTTCGGATACGCCGTATTGATATGCTCTGCCCGATATTTTTTATCCTGATGCATATAATCGAGCATCCAGCCCCATTCAAGCTTGCCAACCTCCTGACGGTTCTGCAGCATCAGGCTGGCGCTGTTCTGTTTCTGTCTGCGGCTGTCATAATAATATCTGTCGCTCAAATCAACGCCGTTATTATAAACCGCTGCATTGACATCACCCAGCCATACACTGTCCGGCATATGTCTGTCCAAGGTATCATATGTGCCCTTGACAACCCAATTTTTATTTTGCCATTTTACAATCGTGCTGGTCTTTTCATAGTCATTATATTTTCTGTATCTGGTAGCATTAGCTGCTTCCTTTTGTTTTTGTTTTAATTTTTCCAGTGATTCTTTTCTGCCGGCCTGATTTTTATTTTTATCAGGGTCCGCATCATTCGTCCACTTATCTATGTTATTCTGAACTACTTTATCGCCATACTCTTTGAGGATTTCTTCCTTGATTTCCGGTGTAAGAACACCCTCGCCAAAGGAACTGCCAATCCAGTCATATTTCAGTGCATCATGCCAGTCACTGTCATCATAGCCTCTTTTAAGATACTCATCCTTAAGACCTCTGTCCACAACCTGTTGTTCAATTAAATACAGATTAGAATTGCCGACATCTTTTTTCGCATATTCATAACGGTTGTCATAAATAGCATCCTTCAGGCTGTCACTTCTTACAAAGCCCAGCCAGGCATCATTATTTGCTTTATAGTAATCTATTTGTTCCTGCTTCAGGTTTATCACAGCACCTTTGGTCATATAATCGATTGTTTCATTATTAAAATTATCGATTACTTTCTGCTGACCTGCTATCTGTTCCGCACCATACGGCAGATACCTTTCCGCAGCATAATTCTTATATTTGAAATCACCGTCGCTGGATTCATAGTTAGTGCCAACCATTAACGAACCATCTCCCAGAGGAGCTGTTATTTCCATAGAGCCTCTTTTGCCGCCATAAGAGCTTTTGCCAACCTCCAAGGATACATCTGTCGTTTCCGGCTTTTTGGTGACAATGTTGATAACACCGCCCATAAAAGTACCGCCGAATCGGCTTGGAATATAACCGCGGTAAACCTCAATGCGCTCTACATTTTTTACAGGAATTGTCGAAAGGTCGACAGCAGTGTCACCGCCAAGGTTAGCTAATACACCGTCAATAAAAATGCCGACCTGCGCCGCAGTGGAGCCACGCATCGTCACCGTTGTATACTGTCCCTTGCCGTTTACCTCACGCACATGTACGCCAGGCACTGTCAAAAGCAAGTCAGGCAATGATTTCTGCTCACCTTTAAACTCATCAGGACGCACGATATTTACAGTACCGGGAGAAAGCTTGCTTTCCCAATCAGGACGTTTAGCTTCTACCGTCATAGTATCAAGGCTAAAGTCCATTAAAGAGTCATCAGCATCATTGCTTGCTGTCTGCGCAGTGTCAGCCGGCGCTGCATACGCCACAGGCAGAAAGTCTGCAAGAGAGCATCCCAGAGATACAGCAATTGCTGCAGCTAAAATATTTTGGCCATTAATATTTTTCACTAAAATCTCCTCCTTCACCCGGAAATTTATTAAAATTTTTATAAGCTTATAAAAAAAGACTTAATTTTAAAATGGGCATAGTAGTCCCATTATAAAATTAAGTCATCAGATTAATTTTATATGTCTTCAGCTGCAATCCGACTTCACGGTCTCCTGTGCAGGTAAGCTAAGCTATTTGGCGTGCTGAAGTACATGGTTTGTATTTATTTGTAAATTCAGTTATAAATTTATAATTTTGTTTTCAAGTAACTATTCTGTATAGAATTTATCTTACCCTGCTGTGCTCTTGCTCCGTCACGCCGCCGCAATCTTAAAATCTCTCCTATAAGAGATAGCAGATAATCTCGCGGTATAAGTACGAATTTCTGATCCAGGCTCTGAAAATGTGTTAAACTGACTTTTAGATCCTCATATCTCATTTGGAATCCATTTCCCCCTTCTTTACAAAGGCACACTAAAAGAATTCTCATCCGCCTGTAAATCGCAGGTATAATGGATATCTCAAACAAACAGCGCTTTGACTCAAGATCTTCATGCTTTCATCCCTGTGCGAAAGGTATAAGCTATGGCAATAAGCTTATATGATGGAAGCACTCCCTAATACAATTGCGGTACAGTGCAGGATTTTCACCATGCTTCCCTATTTGTTTAATATGGTTTTTAAAATTTTATTATACGCAGAACAACAATTGATATAAAGTTGCAATATTATTCATTTCTTTTTCTCGTTGCTTATCTATTAAGCTTTTGTATCATTTACTGTTTTTATTATAGCACCCAAAATATCATATAGTCAAGAAATTATATCAGCTAATCATTATCGTTTATTATTTATTTACTTTTTGAGAATTGCACTATGTATTGTTTGATTACATATGACCAATAACATATGCAATATTATTTGTCAAAGCATAAATAAAGTAACGAGTATCTGTTATGTAACACTTTTTTAAATTAAAAAACGTTATTTTGCTTATTTCGATAAGCAAAATGTCATTTTATAGGAAACATGCTATTTCTCTAAAAACTTCTACCATTGAAATAAAAATCATGACCACCCGTCAAACGGGTGGTCATGATTGGCACGAAAAACTTTAAATTGAAACGTCTTCACAATTTTATAGGCGACATATTATTAACAATCTTATTCTTAATTTTTTCCTGCAAGTATGCCTTATTTAAGCTTCGCTTATTGTATTGCAAATATGTACCGTGGCTCTTTTTTACAAGCAAATCTGTAAAAAATCTTTCCCAGCTAAAAAATTCCTTACTATCTACATATTCACTTGGGGAGTTTAAAATATCCTTTAACTCGCTATCATCAAAGATACCCGCATTAAGTATCAGCCACTCAAACGATTCCGGTAAGTATAAAGCTATTCTTCTGCCGATTCTTATTAACTGCATAACCTTTTCTATTTCACAGCCAAAGGCAGCTCCATCTGCAATTACCAAAACCTTTTCTTCGCGGTGTGTCTGTAAAGCTTTAAAGACATTTGATTTTCCGTTAGCACTAATGCATTTTACTCTTCCATCACATAAACTGCTAAAAAAATCAAAACCGGCATTAGAATCCTCCGCAATTACAAGACTCTCCTGTGCCGGATCAGCATTCTCCACCTCTCCATATAAGCAATAAAACTCATTATAGACCTGCTTCAGTCCGGCATATTTACCGGATTCTCGAATGCCATAGATTTCTTTTACGCTATAAGGCAAATTCGGCAAATCATCTCTGGTAACTATTACGAAATAATTATCCGACTCCTTAACGCGTACAGCAAAATCCTCAGATTTAATAAATCTATTGCATTCATCTATAAAAACTATGCTATTATGGATAAATTGCAGATTCTCTTCCCAACGCTGTCCACCGATAACGACGCAGGGAACTTCGCATTTCACTAAAACACCGCTACTGTCTCCATCTCTGTCATAAGCATTTAATAAATCGAGAAGCGTTGTTTTACCGGTAGCGCTATCACCACGGATAATAGTAATATTTCTGGAGATAGTAAATTCATAGCGCAGTCTGTTATTTTGTACAAAAACACTATACTTACCCTTCATGCTCTACCTCACAAAAAATCATACACTACATCAAGCCATTCCTCTTGATTATGTACGACAACACCATTATTTAATATCTTAATAGCATATTCACCATCGCCAAAATTCATACTATGATGCAGGCTTATTGTTAAATCCTTATTTTGGGCAATCTCCAGAATCCATTTAGCGCAGTTATCACCGCATGCAGTTGCGTTAAATATTTTTCCGCTGTTGTCAAAAGCTAATAACAGCAATGTTTTAACACCACCGGACAACTCGCGAGGCGATATCGGTCCAAGCACCGGACTTTGGATCAAATGCGGGCCTACTACTTCTGATTTATCGACATCCTTAATCATCTTTTTGGTCAAATCAGATTCAAACCAAAAATCTTCATATTGATTTATAAAGTATAATGGCGGATTGTATATCTCGTTTTCACAATCACCTAAGTAAACACTCAGCATTTTTACACCTCCATAAAGAAGTATTCTTGCACTTTCCTAATATTATACTACAAACACTATGCTTTTTACTACTTTCGCTACATCAAAGTTTATAGCAAACTACGGCATTGACTTCATAGCAGCTATAATGCTATACTGTGCTTAGCAGAGACTAGTTTGTCCGCTTTTGACGCTGAGCTGTAATCAGCACCACCATTTCCGGAGCCGCTAGTCTCATTTTTTTTAATGCTCTTTGAAGCTCATCCTTTTATTTGCATTCATTAGCTTTATTTACAAGCTTTAAATCACATGATATAATTT
>CAKSOR010000054.1 GCA_934477985.1 uncultured Eubacteriales bacterium | reverse complement strand
GCGTCGGAATCGACATCCCGAGCCACGCCGACCACTATCTCGACGACATCATAGTTGTCGACTATGAGACCGGATTCCGTATAAATTCCTACAGCACCTATCTCTCTAAGTGCCACTCGTGGGTGACCGACATAATTCCGGACATAAAGAAGACAATCGCCTTCGACATCGGCGGAGGCTGTGTGACGCTGTCCGACTGCTATGTCGACACATCGAACATCGGCGTCCGGGTGCGCGGCGCGCATTGCCGCATGTCGAACGTCTTCGGCTATCACTGCGACCGCTACGGCGGGCGTGAGCACACCTTCATTTCCTACGAGACGACCGCGCCGTTCTATCTGATGGGCGGGACTTTCAGGGGGTTGAAGGGGGCTGACGACGTCTTTTTCAAGGGCAATTGCTCGCCGGACCTGCACATGCAGTGGGTGCGATGCGAGGATCTCACGGGGACTGAAATAATCGAGCTCTGCAAAAAGAACGGCTGACGTGAATGACACGCGGTCTGCCGTGCGAAAGGAACAGACGATGAAAAAGATAGTAAAGCCGCTTATCAGCGTTCTGATAATTGCCGCCGTGTTTTCGGTGTGCTTTGTCTTCCGCGGCGAGCTTGCCGATACACTCCGCGGCGTCATCGGCATGCTCCGCGGCGCGGAGAGCGGTGAACTCGAGCTGCACGTGATAGACGTCGGGCAGGGCGACTCGATACTCATCCGCGGCGACGATTCGGCGGTGCTTGTCGACACCGGGACGTATAACTCGCGCGGAGCTCTCGCCGAATATCTGCGCGCGAACAACGCGTACCGGATAGACTGCCTGATAATCACGCACCCGCACGCCGACCACATCGGCGGTGCTGAGTACATCGTCCGGAATTTCAAAGTCGGCTGCGTGATGCTCTGCGATTCGGACTCGACGTCGGCGCCGCTGACAAGGCTTCTGACAGCGGTCGACGAGCTCGGGATAAAGCTGATAGAGCCGTCGGTCGGGAGTCTCACAAAGGTCGGAAACATCGCCTTCCGTGTGCTCTCGCCGCTTCCCGGGCTCGACACGGCGTCGAATGACGGAAGCATAGTCATGCGGGTCGAGTGGGGTTCGACGGCGTTCATGCTGACCGGCGACGCCGAGACGCCAGCCGAGGAGCTGATACTCGGAAATTATCCGCCGGAGGAGCTGAGGAGCAATCTGCTCAAGCTCGGTCACCACGGCTCGGGAACTTCGACGAGCGAGAAATTCCTTGACGCGGTCTCGCCCGAGTGGGTCGCGATTTCCTGCGGGAAGGACAACGATTACGGTCATCCGCACCGCGAGGTGCTCGAGCGCCTGCACGCGTTCGGGCTGGATGATGAACACATACTCAGAACCGACCGCTACGGCTCGGTTGTCTTTGTCTCGGACGGCAGAGAAGTGCGTCTTGAAAGGCAATACGACAAAGCGGCGTGATTTTTTGCGGGCAAACTGAATTTTTTTCGGAAAACCCCTTGACAAACGGCTCAGAATATGGTATAATACTGGAGTAGTCGAAACTACGGCTGATTTGGAGAAGTCGCCTAGTTGGTCGAGGGCGCACGATTGGAAATCGTGTAGGCCTTAACGGGTCTCCAGAGTTCGAATCTCTGCTTCTCCGCCAAAGCACCTGATTTGCGTCGGGTGCTTTTTTGTGCCATACGGAGCGTGAATGCCGGTCGCGACTGAATATTCCGGATTTCGCGGAGTATCTGTAGGTCGTTTGTAAAAAGCCCGGACGGTCGGGAGAGAGCGCGGATGTACGCAGAAAATACACAGAAAAAGACCGCCGGGATGATTCTCAGGCGGTCGGTATTTGTCTGTTTTCACTCATTGTTCACTCGGCGAGCTCGTCATCCTCATCAAGATCATATATGAAGCGTGCCTCGCGTCTCGCGCGTCTCTTCGCGAGCGTTTCGCGCACTCTCGACACCATCAGGGCTATGAGGCTGATTCCCGACACGGCGAGCAGAATGATGAATATCAGCTTTATCACCGGTATCGAGTACTCGCCCTTCGAGCCGAAGGTCAGCAGCGGATTCTGGTCGCGGGAGTTCCTATGGAGCGACAACCTCGTGTCATAGCTCGTTCTTAGAGTCAGACCATCGGTCGGATCGAGTCTTTTCGTGAGCTTTCTGAGTTCCTTTGTGAGCTTCTTAACCTGCTTGTTCATTGCGTTCCTCCGTTACTTTTTGTCCGAGATATTGGGGTGGTCGTTTACGGTCGGCTTTTTTCTGACCGGTATGATCCGCAGATCATGCGAGCCCATGTAATACGCGAATCCGCATACCAGCACCGACGGTATCACCATCACGATGAACCACCACCAGATGTGACTCATCGTCCCTCCGGTCTCGACCCCGGCGATCAGCAGATTCTCGAGCGTCTTTATTATGCCGAGAAACGAGCCGTTTATGAGCCGCGCGATCGCGTTGCAGACAAGGCTCATCACCTGCGAGCCCTCAGTGTCGATCAGCACGCCGAGCCCCATCAGCACCGCCAGGATCAGATTCGGAATATTGCCGCCGAGCGCCAGCACAAGTCCCTTGCACGGGAAGGGCTTCATCCGCCCGCCGTCGATTTTAATCTTGTCCCGCGCGCCGACGTCCCAGGCGATCGTGTAGACCACGCCGAGTCCGAGCACAACTGAAAAAACGCTCGACCAGAGCAGCAGCGTCGGAGCCTTCAGCGTCGCTATGGCGAGCATAGTGCCGAAGAAAGACATCACGATCTGAGTCAGGAATATCTTTACCATATTATAGGAATTTTCCTTGAGAAAGTTCATTATTTCCGGCTTCCCTTTTCGTCAGAATATTATAGTAATATTATATATCCAGGGGCTTTTAAAATCAAGTGGAGAGAGTAAAAGTTTACATCTTGTTCGGGAAACTTTAACGGCGTCGGTGATATAATAGATAGGCGCTCAGGCACGGAAAGGAGAGATGGCGGTGCAGACGCTTATTGATATAAACGAGCTTCCGAAAATTGTCCGCGACTACATATCCTACAAGCTGACGATACAGGGGCGCGCCAAGAAAACTATGGACGAGTACGCGCTCGATCTGCGCACATTCATCCGTTGGCTGACCCGGACGCGCGCCGGGCTCGATGTCGCCGACCCCGAGGTCATGCGCACGGTCGACATCTCTTTTGTGAGCGACGATGTCATTCTGTCGGTCACGCCTGACGAGATATACGCCTTCCTCTTCTATACGCTCGACGAGCGGCACAACAGCACCGCCGCGCGCGCCAGAAAGCTCTCGGCGCTGAAGAGCTTCTACAGGTATCTGACGGTCAACAAACACCTCGTCGAGACCGACCCGACCGTCAATATCGAGGGTCCGCAGCAGAAGAAATCGCTCCCGAAGTTTTTAAGCCTCGAGGAGAGCGAGGCGCTGCTTGACGCTGTCCGCACCGATGAGGAGTCGAAGACAAGGGCGCGTGATTTCTGCATACTGACGCTCTTTCTCAACTGCGGAATGCGTCTCTCGGAACTCTGCGGAATTGACCTTCCGGACATCGACCGCAACATGGAATCGCTCAGAGTCACCGGTAAGGGCTCGAAGGAGCGGCTCATCTATCTGAACGACTCCTGCCGCGACGCGCTGCGCGACTGGCTCGCGGTACGGAACACCGACCCGGAGATACGCGACAGGAACGCGCTGTTTCTGTCGTCAAGGCACACGCGCATCTCGAACAAGACGGTGCAGTGGATGGTCTACAAATACCTCGAAGCCGCCGGGCTCGGAAACAAGTCGCTCTCGACTCACAAGCTGCGCCATACCGCCGCGACCCTGATGTATCAGACCGGAAACGTCGATGTCCGTGTCCTCAAGGACATTCTGGGACACGAGCAGCTCAACACAACCCAGATTTACACGCATGTCAGCGACGCGAGCATGAAGCACGCGATAGACATAAACCCACTCAACCAGGAGAAAAATAAGTAAAGGAAATGGAAAAGAAACCAAGGCTCGGATCAGAGGATCAGAGCGACCTCACAACCGGCTCGCTGCCGAAGAAAATTCTGCTTTTCAGCCTGCCGCTGATGCTCTCGAACATCTTGCAGGTGCTGTTCAACATGTCGGATATAGCCGTCGTCGGGCAGTTCGCCGGCAAGGAAGCGCTCGGCGCGGTCGGCTCGACCGCGATAATCGTCTCGCTCTACACCGGTATACTGATCGGCATGGGCAACGGCGTCAACGTCATCGTCGCGCGCTGTATCGGAGCGGGGCACAAGAAGGAGATCTCGGACTCGGTACACACGGCGATCATAATCTGTCTTTTGTCGGGCGTGACGGTCATGGCGCTCGGCATGATATTCTGCCGCGATCTGCTCGAGATACTCGGCACTAAGGATGACCTCATAGACGGCGCGGAGCTCTACCTGCGCATATACGCCTGCGGAATGCCGGCGATGGGAGTCTACAACTTCGGAAACGCGGTCTACAGCGCCGCCGGAAACACCAAAAACGTGGCAGGAGTCGCGCTGGCGAGCATCATCTCGCAGTACCTCTCGGCGACGCTCGTGGTGATTTCGCTTATGCGCTGCAAGGAGGCGCACCGCGTCTCGATAAAGAGTCTGACGATCGACCCGAGATTCGCTAAGCAGATAGTCTCGCTCGGTTTCCCGGCAAGCCTTCAGAACTCGATTTTCGCGGTCGCCAACCTCTTCATCCAGGCGGGAGTCAACAGCTTCGACTCGCTGGTGGTCGAGGGCAACTCAGCCGCGGCGAACGCCGACGCGCTGGTCTACGACCTGATGGCGGCGTTCTATACCGCCTGCTCGTCCTTCATGGGGCAGAACCTCGGCGCGGGTAAGCGCGACAGAGTGATTAAGAGCTACTTTGTGAGCCTGGCGTACTCGTTCGGTTCGGCGCTGGTGATAGGCGTCTGCCTGGCGTTCTTCGGAAGGGAGTTCCTGATGCTCTTCACAAAAGAGCCCGAGGTGGCGGCTGAGGGCATGGAGAGACTGCGCGTGATGGCGTTCTCGTACTGTGTGTCGGCGTTCATGGACTGCACGATAGCGGCGTCGAGGGGACTCGGAAAGAGCCTTGTGCCGACGATCATCGTCATCATGGGTTCGTGTGTGTTCAGAGTTATCTGGGTCTACACGGTCTTCGCGTACTTCCACACGCTGCCGAGCCTGTATCTTCTGTACGTCTTCTCGTGGAGCATCACGGCGATAGCCGAGATCAGCTATTTCGCGCACACCTGGAAGAAGCTCGGAAGAGTCGAGATGACCGCTGTACCCGAACGGCAGAGGGTGTGAACGTTCACAAAAAAAGATACGAACGTATCAATATAAGCCCTTGACCTTGAGATACTATAATATGAGTTCACACAGGGATATTCGTTCAGCTTCGGCGACCAGAAAGCGCTGGTCGTGTGCATGCGCATGTCGCTCAAGGAGGATAATGATTCAGCGTCGCTCTGTGGCTGTTCAAGGAGACTATGGATAAGCTCATCGACACGCTCAAATAAGCGGAAGCTGTGCCGAAAAACAAAAATATCCGCCCCGAAGATGGCGCGGATATTTTTTCTGTCGGAATTTTGTCGTACAGCGTCACGTTCACAAGCCGCGGTTGGTAATGCGGGCGTATGGCTTTCTCTCGTCGGTGACGCCGAGCAGATAGTCGGTCGAAGTTCCGTAGAGAAAAGCCAGCTTTATGAGTATGTCGGTGGGAATGTCGCGATGCCCGCGTTCATAGCGGCTGTATTGCGACTGCTTCATTCCGAGGCGCTCGGAGACCTGCTGTTGGGTCAGGTCGCTGTCCTCGCGCAGATCGCGGATGCGGCAGTAGTAGTTGTCCATAAAATTTCTCACTCAAACTCGCTGCGCTGCTGTCCGTTCCGCTCGCTGAACGAGACCATCGCCTTCCCGGCGACGCTGACCGCCTTCGGCACTGTCCGCTTGTATGACTCGATAATATCGCCTTTCAGCTTGTCCCAGTCGGACACTTTAAAGCTGTAGATCGGCGGGAGTCCCCAGAGTTCGCAGAACCAGTCGCGCTTTCCGATCAGCTCCGGCGCGCAGTTTGTCGAGTCGCCCCAGTACCAGTAGGACTGCACGCAGTCGTGATAGACGAGCTCCCAGAGCGGCACGCGATACCATTCGTTCAGCATGAAACCTGTCAGCTTCGGGTCGATCTCATCTCCTCTGTATATATGCGTCATCCGTCGACCGGCGTCATACGCGCGTATCTCAGCCGGCGACAGCATGCCCTCGTTGTAGTCAAAAGCCGCCGCGGCGTCCTCGCAGCCGACCTCAGTTCCCGCGAAAAGTCCATGCTCATGCAGTTCTTCGAGCAGCTCGCGCTTGTATCCGAACGCCTCGCGTCTGGTCATCGGATGCCTTTTGTCATAGCACTCGTGCACCGAGACGCACTGGACGTCGAGAAATCTCCCGTCGAGAAGACTCTCGGCGCGTTCAGGCTTCATCTGTTCGTTGAGATTGCGGCGCAGGCAGCTCACCGCCGCGCGGTCGCAGATGCGCTTCTGATCGTGAAATTGACCGTCCTTGCCCATCAGCTTCCAGGCGCTGACCATATTGCCGACCGGGTCGCGGATGATGCCGTCGGGGTAGAGCGACTGCCTTGTCTCACACCTGACGCGGCGCGTGTCAGGGATGAGATCAGCCTCCTCGGTCGGAATGACATCGGTGTAGATGTCGTAGAAGCTCGTGATGAAACCGAGCTCCTTCACCGCCTCTAGCTCGCGCCGGTCGACGTTCTCGTCGAAGACGCTCCAGAGGACGCGCTCCATGCCTGCCGCCTTCATTTCGCGCGCGACGCGGATGCGTTCGTCGACCTGTTCAGGCGTTGGTTTTTTGTAGACTGCGTCGCGCGAATAGAGCTTGTCCATAGCGTCGTCGTTCCAGAGCCACACATTCGCCGCCCCGAGGAGCTTTTCGAGCACGGGGAGCTTCTTTACGCGCTCTGAGAGGGGATAAACGATACCTTTTTCCCCAGCGATTTTCCGGTAAGCCTTGCAGAGCTCGGTTATGCCGCCCTTGCCGGTGATGAAACGCAGTTCGCGATCATAGCCGAACTTTCCCACCTCGGGCAGCCACTCAACCGCGGGCTTCATGACGCCGTCGACCCGGTCGAGCCGCAGACGCGCGTCAAGGTTCGAGATAATCGCTATCAGCAGGTAATCCTCGCCGCGAAGAACGCCGCAGAAAGCCATCGAGAGACCCGTTCCGGTCGCGGGGAGTACGGATGGCAGCGGGAGCCTGTCGTCGTCAGCGCGCAGCCTGTAGCCCTCGAAGTGGGGAATCAGAAGTATGTCGTCGGGACGGAGATCGAGTCCGCCTGGGAAGGTGAATGGCGTCATCGGCTCGTCAGGCGCGCCGGTCAGGCAAACGCGGAGTTCGTTTTCGTGTTCGCTGATTCTGTGCGGTCGGTCGGGAACGGAAAGGGTGCTGAATCCCTGGATTTTTATGTTCATCGTATGTCTCCTTGCGGACCGGATAATTATGGAAATATGCCGACGGTCCGCCGCAGGGATATTATAGCATACGCGGATTAAAATGTCAAGAGTGAAAAAAATTGAAAAATCCGCCCCGCGTACATGGGACGGATAATTTTCTTGCCGTTTTTTTGCGTCAGGGTATTGACACAAGGAACAAAACGTGATATAATATAGACAGCAAGCGGCGGCAAGTTCCGCCTGCTGCTATTTGAGGTTGGTTAAAGCCTTACTTATTTGAGTAAGGCTTTAATTTTCTGCTCGGCTTCTTCGAGATCCTTGCAGTCCTTCAATATCGCGAGGATTTCTAATGTCCGAGCTTTCCTTTGCGAGCCTTACAATTATCTCACAAGAGTTCATACCGTTCATTTCTCGTCTTGCCCCGGGATTACGACATGCGTCGGGCAGACGACGGCTGCGCTGACGCGTGCCGCATGTCTATTATAGCATATTTATTCTGGAAAGTCAATAGCAAATGAAAAATCCGCCCTGCGTACATGGGACGGATAATTTTCTTGCCGGAATTTATTGCTTTTGTCTTGACATCCGGGGCAAAACATGTTATAATAGGAACGGATAGAGCGGCGGCAAGTCCGCCCTATCGTTAGGGCTTAAAGGATTCCGGAATCAGCCATTATCGGAATCCTTTTTTATTGCCTTCTCCAAAAGTTCGATAACTTTTTCTGTCTTGCCTTCCTTGAGCATCTCAAGGATCATTGTGATAAGCAGATCGAATTCCTTGCTTGTCATGTTATCTTCCATTTTGATCTCATTTCTCGTCTTGCCCCGGGATTACGACATGCGTCGGGCAGACGACGGCTGCTTTGACGCTTGCCGCATGTTTATTATAGCATATTCTTACCGGAATGTCAATAGCGGTTTTCAATCACCTTTAATGAATAATGAATAGTGATTAATGAATATTGAATAATAAAAAATTTGCTCCCCTTTCGGGGAGCGAATTTTTATCTCGTGGGGAACCAGCAGCCCATCTTCGAGCTCTCGTCCCATGTCTTTCCGGCCGATGAGTAATCAACTACCGTGAAATATCCGCCGTGCACTTCGGGTACTCTGTACGCCATCATGCACTCGAATCCAGTGTTTTCGGTCGGCTCGACCTCGACAACGCCGTCGATGTCATACTTTATATCGACCGCCTTATCGACGTCCTCGCCTAGTCTGGCGTCGCGCGCCAAAACCACGGGGCCGCGCTTCAGCGCGATATGGAACTTCGCCTCGGGCGTCTCGTCGAAGACGGTCGGGTAAGATATATCGAGATTCCAGACCTTCGCCGTCATGAGTATATCATGTCCGCAGCCCGGCGCGTGGATGACCCTCGCGCGCATATCAAAGACTATGACGATCTCGTCGCCGTCCTTCCATTCGCGCGTTACGCCTGTATAGCCAGGCTTGGTATCGAGCTTTTCGCCATTCACCGTGATGACCGCGCGATTGCTCCACTCAGGGATTCTGAGCGCGACCTCAAAGCTCTCAGGCGCTTCGAGTCCGAGCTTTATCGTGACGGTGTCCTTCACCGGGTATCCGCCCGAGACCGTGAATCTCACGGGACTGTTCTCAGGCGTTCTGAGGTCGAGCGCGGCGTCGCCGTAGAGGTTTATCGCTACGCCTTTTTCAGAGATCATTCCGGCGACCTTCGAGATGAGTCCGATGCCAGCCGCGCCGATGCAGGCACAGCAGCCGTAATGGTGCTTGTCGGGCATGACCTGGAAGCCGCCGATACCGCGTCCGCGCGTTCCCATAAGGAGCGGCGAGTAGCTGTCGAACGGCAGAGCCTCCGGAATCGCCTCAGGCGAGTACTTTCTTATCGTTTCGACGCAGGTGATGTTCTGCGTGTTGACCGAGCCGAGGTAAGCGTTGTAGAGCGCTTCCTCGAAGCTGTCGGCGTATGCCGGGTCGCCGGTTAGTGACAGGAGCTGCCAGCAGAATTTCATCCAGGTGACTGTGACGCAGGTCTCCTGCATTATGCCCGGATAGTATTCGGTCTGGCGAGCCGCCGAGTGGTCGAAGAGCTCATGCGTGCAGCCGGCGCTTCCGATTATCGTGATATCGCTCAGGCGGACGCGTCGCGCGAATCGGATGACCGTCTGCTTGTATTTCTCTATGCCTGTAGCGCGATAGTACTCGAGCAGTCCCTCAAAGCAGGACATCATCTCGTAAGCCTTGGTGACCGGATACTGGTAGGGGTCGGTGGTGTCCTTGTAAGCGAGCTCAAATATATCGGTGATCTGAGTTCCGCCCTCGCTGACAATGTAGGAGGCGAAATCGAAGTATTTCTGCTCGCCGGTGAGGTCATAGAGACGCACGATCGGCTCGAGTATCGACGAGGAGTTGAGTCCGCGCCAGCAGTTCGAGGCGTAGGTTATGCGGAGCTTGCCGTCCTCACGACCGAGCTTCGAGATGAGATAGTCAGCCTGACGCATCATAGAGGCCTTCATCTGTTCGATGAGCTCCTTGTCGGGGCAGACCTCGGCGAAGTACTGCATGCCGAGGAGGACGTATTTCCTGCTCCAGAGATCCCAGCCGCGGAACTCGGTTTCGACGGTGTAGGAGGAGATGCGGCCAAGCTCATCCTCAGCGGTGAGCATGTCCTTTATCGTGTCCTCCATGACCTTGTAGAGCTCGGGGTTCTTGGTGAGGGAGTAGACGAACGCCGCGCCGCGCATCATCTTGCCCCAGTATTCGCCGCGCCAGCCGTTGTTCGTGCCATCGGCGCGAAGTCTGAACTGATCGACAAAGCGTGCCCAGAGATCAGGGCGCAGGAGCTGATTTTCGGTTATGTAGTTTATCGCCGACCCGAAATTGCCGGCGTCCGGGATGCTGACATTGGGGTCGGAGAAGAGGGAGTCGGTCGCGGTGCGCTTGAAGTTGACCGAGTCCTGTGGGTAGAGGGAATAGATTGCCTTGTTCATTGTGGTTTCCTTTCGGTGATTGGGTTTGATTTATTATAGCATGTTACGCGGAATTTGTCAAGACTAATCTTTAAGCTGAGGCTCGAATTCATGACCGGTTATCAGGTAATCAATTGATACGTCGAAATATTTCGAGAGCCGGACGAGCATCTCGATGTCGGGGCTTCGTTTGCCGTTCTCGTAGTGCGAGAGCGCCTCGCGGCTGATGTTGAGGTCGAACGCGACCTTAAGCTGATTGAGATCC
>CAKSOR010000053.1 GCA_934477985.1 uncultured Eubacteriales bacterium | reverse complement strand
ACCATCGTATAGTATCTGTCCTGGTTCTCATCCCACTTGGGGTAGGGAAGAATACCGTAGTCGGCTTCCATGTCGCGGAGCTCATTTACCGCGTTGCCTATCGTGCCATTAATTAAGAGTGCTCTGCCAGGTCTGAACGCGTCCAGCGCGAAATTTGAACTGTAGGATGCTTCTTTCGAATTATTATAGATTCCGTCGTTGTCAAAGAAGAGCGAGCAGAGATTTGCGACCATTTCATTTGTCTTTTCAGTGTGATAAACGAGCTTGATGTCTCCGTTCTGGTCTTTTGAAAGGATTTTTCCGCCGAATGACCAGAGGTAAGCATTCAAGGAACTGCGAACTGTAGTTATAAAGCCGAACCGATCTTCGCCGTCTATCTTGTTGTTTGAGTTCAGGTCTACATAAATATCCTTAGATAACTCCTTGACTCTGTCTATAGTCCACTTGCCGTCGTTTACGATCTGATAAAGGTTTCCGACCTTGTACTCATCGGCGAGCTGCTGATTGTAGAACATACAGTAGGTTCTCGCTAGCGCTGTGAGCGCAAAATCTCCGACCGCGAGAAGGCAGACACCATTGACTGTCAGATCGTTTACTGTTGACTCAGACCACCAGGGCTTTGAAAAGTCGACGTTCGGAACATCGTACCAATTCAGGAAGATGTTGTTCATCGAATATTCGCCGCTTGCTACTACATGCGTCATGCAAAGATCAATCTCATTGTCACCCGCTTGAACCATGCTTGTGACCTTTTTCAGAATCTCCTTGTATTCGTCGCTTATGCAGTTTAACTTAACTTTGAAGCGTTCTTCAACGGCTAAGTTACGCTTGTATATCGCGTCGTCAATGACATCGCCGGTGGATTCATCCTGAATGACTATCCACTCGCTGCCGATGTCGGTTGCAATCGTGAATGTTTCTTCGCCGTAGTTTTTCACGGGAAGTCCGTCGGAGACAGCCGCGCGTTCGGCGAGCGCGTCAAGTGCGGTCGTCTCGGTCGATGTGCTGTCGGAAGCTGTGGTTTCGGCTGGGGGCGTTTCGCTTCCGCATGCGACGGTGGATGTGATAAGCGCCGTGAGCAGAAGTGCTGTAACCTGTTTTGCTTTCATTGTATTTTCCTCCGTAGAAGTTTGTGATATAATGATAGCATAATTTTGTTGACTTTTATATCGGAAATCGCCGGAAAAGCCACATATTGATATATTATTTCACCGGAGGTGTTTATGAATCTCAATAATTACGAGAATGAGAAATTTGTTTCTTCGATTGGTGTCAACAAGCATAGGGATATGGGAAACGTTCAGCCGTTCTTTCATTGGCATCCGCACTATGAAATCACGATAATCCAAAAGGGAAAGTATGTTATTGAGAGCAACTCGAAGGTTATAAGTTCGGACAAGCCCGGAATATTTGTTCATCGTCCGTATTGTCTTCACAGAGGAAACGCGGACAGAGCGGTTGAATATATTCGGGATGTTATTTTTGTCAGTAAACGCTTATTCAACATGTTCCCATCTGACCTTGTTGACCGTTCGATTTTTGCCGACGCGAGCCTGATCTTTGTCCGCCCGAACGCCGACGAGCTCTCTGAGATCAGGACTTACTGCGACATGCTCTACGAGTCGGTCGGAAACAAATACCATAAAGTCCCCGACTACGACGAAAAAAAGGGCGCGCTTCTCGCGGCGCTGATCTTCCACGACATAATGAAAATCCTGCAATCCGGGCGCGGTGAAGCCTATTCAACCCGCCACAGCTACATTCAGGACGCCTTGCAGCTCATAAGCGAGAACCTCTCCGAGCCGATGACAGTCGATTCTCTCGCCGAAAAATTCGGCGTCGGGCACACGAAATTCGCCGACGATTTCAAGTCGGTGACCGGCTCGACCTACAAGAAATATCTCACCGATCTGCGGATGAACCGCGCGCGTGAGCTCCTGCTCGCGGGCTCAAGCGTCATAAACGCCTCGCTCGAGACCGGCTTTTCCGGCGAGTCGCAGTTCATCGCGACCTACAAGCGCTACTTTGGCGAAACGCCTGGTCGTTTCGCCAAAGTAAAAAGTAAGAGTGAAGAGTGAAGAAGTGCGGTCGGAAACCGGCAAGCCGGATTCCGATTAAAATTAAAAGAAATTGCCGCGGAACGCGGCAATTTCTTATTATTTCAGTTTACTTCAGGGCTTGGAAAGCCTTGTTGTATTCGTCGAGCTTTGCCTCGCACTTGTTCTTGACTGATTCGAGCGTCGAGACGATGTTCTCGTTGCTGTCGGCGAAGGCGGGGCGCATGACCCCATCGCGGAACTCGGTGCAGAGCAGCGTGTCGCCGTAGTCGAATACACGGTTTTCAAACGCCAGGTCGAGCATCTCAGCCGAATCGTTATCGCGAGTGAACTTGACCTTGAGCGCGACGTCATAGTACGCTGGAATGACATTGTTCATCGACTCGCATGCCATTGCCTCGAGAATGACCGCTGCCATCTCGGGATTAGTGTTGGTCTTCGGCACTCCGAAGAGCTCGCAGCCCTCAATGCGAGAATAGTATTTATCCTGCGACTCGTCCCACTTCGGGTATGGCAGGATACCAAAATCAGTTTCGGAGTCGCGGATCGACGAGAGCTGGAAGCATGAGCTGTTCGCGAAAAGCGAATGTCCCTCGCAGAAGAGCTGCATTTCCTCCTCCTTGTCGACCGAGATCGGTACGCGATGCCAGATATTGTCAGCCCAGTTGAGCGAGATAATTTTCTGGCAGACCTCGACGAATTTCTGGTCGGTCGGAGCGGTGTATTCAAACGCGCCGTCCTTGTTTTTGTGAACGCTGGTCACGCCAGCGGCGATCCAGAAGCCGGGCATTACCTGCTTCGCGAGCGAGAGATAGCCGTACTGATCATTATCGTCGAGAACCGAGTTTCCGTCGAGGTCGCGGACAGCCGCGCGCGCCATCTCGCCGTATTTGTCGAAGGTCCACTTGCCCGAGCGGACGAGCGCGTATGGGTCTTCGAGCTTCAGGTCGTCGACGAGTCCTTTGTTGAAGAGCATTACGTGCGTGAAGTCGTATGCCGAGATATTGAAAGCTCCGATCGCGAAATAGTGCTCGCCGTATACCGAGAGGTCGTCATAGAGCTGCTTGTTCCAGTAGGGCTTCGACGGGTCGATCTGCGGGAGCTCATCGAGCGTGTACATGAAGCCCTCGGACGCGTAATTAAAGAGGTAAATGCAGCGTCCTTCCTGAAGATCATATGTATCGTCGCCGGCGAGCAGGAGCTTGCGCGGAGCGTCGTTGCCCTCGACCGTGTAGTCGTAGTATTGTTCGTCGAACTTGAAATTGAAGCGATCCTCCAATTTGCGATTTCGGTTATAGACGGCGTCGTCGATGAGGTCGCCGGTCGCCTCCTGCCGGTCGAGGTAAGGGTAAAAGAGCGGAGTGGTGCGGGTATAGATCGAGAAAGTTTCGTCCTTGAAGTCGTATTCGCCGAGGTCATCGGTGTATCCGGTGCTTTCGGGAGTCGTTGTGTCTGAGCTTTCGGGCGACGCTGATGTTTCGCTGCCCTGATCAGCTTCGCCGCCGCAAGCCGACATCGCGATGAGCGCGGCGAGAAGCAGGCAGAGTAAAGTCTTTTTCATGAATTTCTCCTTATAGTATTTACAAAAAATAAAATCTATGATATAATAATACCATAAATTCGCATATTTATAAATCAAAAAGTATCGCTGGTTGGATATTTTTATATTAAAAAACATCGCGGAGGGAAAATGAATTTCAGAAACTTGATAGGGAACGACGACGCCTCGATAGCGCCGATTGAAAATGTCACGACTATCGGTTACCAGATGCTGTATCCACATTGGCATCCGCATTATGAAGTAATGATGATTTACTCGCGCTGCGGATATGTTCTCAGCAACAACTCAAAGACAATAGTTTCCGATCGCCCGGCGGTGTATGTACATCGTCCATACACTGTACATATAATGCGGACGGTCGATGACAGTGTCTATACAAGGTCGATAGTCAGGGTGGACAACAAAATCATCACCGGATTTCCGAGGGATCTGGCGGATTTTTCGACGCTGATGGCGGCGGATCTGACCTGCGTCTATCCCGATCTCAGCGAGATGGCAGAATTGCGTGAGCTCTCGGAGAAGATCGGCGCGGCGGCGTACCGCGTGCGAGACAAAGCGACCACACGTCTCTATATCGCGCTGCTTCTCCGGCGTCTGACGATGATCTGTGAGAGCGGGCGGTGTGAGAGCTTTTCGGGCGGAATGACCTACATCCAGGACGTGATGTATTTGCTCGCCGAAAACCTCTCCGAGTCTCCGACGATAAAGGAATTGACCAAGCGTTTCGGAGTCGGGCAGACGAAATTCATGGCGGATTTCAAGCTCCACACCGGCTCGACCTACAAGAAGTACCTGACCGATCTGCGCATGACGCGCGCCTGCGAGCTTTTGACATCGGGTTCGAGCATAATCGACGTCTCGCTCGAGACGGGCTACTCAAGCGAAGCACACTTTATCGCGGCGTTCCGCCGCTATTGGGGCAAAACTCCGGGGAGTTTTGCCCCAGTGAAGAAGTAATAGTGAAAAGTGAAAAAGTGAGGAAGGAAACCGGCAAGCCGGTTTCCTTTTATTTATATAATGGAAGAAATTGCCGCGTCCCGCGGCAATTTCTTCCACACTTCTTCACTGGTAAAGCCGCAGACTTTACCACTTCATTGCCGACTCGACCATCTCGGGCTTGTCTGAGCGTCCGATCATCGGCGACGCTTTGTCGAGCGCTCTGAGCTCCGCAAGCTCGCTCTCGGTCAGGCTGAAATCGAAGATGCTGAAGTTCTCGTGTATCCGTTCGGCGTGCGCCGATTTCGGGATGACGATGACGTCCGACTGCGTGAAGAATCTCAGAAGCACCTGCGCGGGGGTCTTTCCATACTTCCCGGCGAGCTTCGCGACTGCCGGTTCGGCGAACATCTCGTTCGCGCGCCCCTGTCCGAGCGGCGCGTAGCCCTCGTGCGCAATGCCGTACTTGTCCTCCCACGTGTGCTCGTTTATCCGCTGACAGTAGAGATTCGTCTCGGTCTGGTTGACGATCGGCTTTATCTCGTTGAAGGACACCAGGTCGATGAGCTGCACCGGCGTGAAGTTCGAGACTCCGATCGCGCCGATCACGCCCTCGTGAACGAGTTTTTCAAGCTCGCGCCACGCTTTGTAGTAGTTTCCGAAGCCCCAGTGCAAGAGCACAAGGTCGAGCTTGTCGACGCCTAATTTCTCGAGCGACTTTTCAACCGTCTCGCGAGCGTGTTCATAGGATTTGAAGTTGACTTTTGTGGTAATGAAAATCTCGCCGCGGCGGATTCCTGATTCCTTTATCGCTTTGCCGACCTCAGATTCGTTGCCGTAAGCCTCGGCGGTGTCGATGAGCCGATAGCCGGTCTCGAGCGCTGTCAGAACGCTCTTCGTGCATTCGTCCCCGCGGAGCTTGAAAGTTCCGAAGCCGATGAACGGAATGGCGAGTTCGCCGATTTTTTTGAATTCCATGTGAGTTCCTCCGATGTTTTTTGTTTATTTTACCATTTCACCCGGAAGATTTCAAGCCTATAAATGTAAATTCGCGCCCCGTTTTCGCGGAGCGCGGAGTTTTTTATTCGGGTCTCTTGAGAGCTCCGGTGATGTTGTGCGCCTGATAGAGCTCCTCGAGGTAGGTTATATCCTCTTTGGTGAGCCTGACATCGAGCGCTCCGACGGCGTCGTCAAAGTACTTCGCCTTGGTCGCGCCGATTATTGGCGAGGTCACGCCCTTCGCGAACTGCCACGCGAGCGCGATCTGAGTCATCGTCTTTTCGTACTTGTCGGCGAGTTCCTTGACGCGCGCGACGATCTTCATGTCCTCAGCCTCGGTCTTGTCGTACTTTCCGGCTGACGTGCGGTCGGTCTGGCTGCGCTTTGTGTCGGCGTGCCACTCGGTGCGGCAGAGTCTGCCGGCGGCTAGCGGACTGTATGGTGTTCTGGCGACGTTCATCTGCTCGCAGATAGGGATGAGCTCGCGCTCGTCCTCGCGGTAGAGCAGGTTGTAGTGATCCTGCATCGAGACGAACTTCGTGAATCCATTCTTTTCGGCGGCGAGCTGCATGTTGTAGAACTGGTAGCCGAACATCGCTGAAGCTCCGAGCGCGCGAACCTTTCCCGCTTTCACGAGCTTGTCGAGCGCTTCCATCGTCTCCTCGATCGGCGTCGAGTAATCGAAGCGGTGGATGATATAGAGGTCGAGGTAGTCAGTCCCGAGGCGCTTCAGCGTGCCGTCAATCTCGCGGGCGATAGCTTCCTTCGACAGATGTCCGTCGTTGAAATAGACCTTTGACGCCAGAATCACCTTGTCGCGGCTTACATTGTTCTTTATCGCTCTGCCGAGATATTCCTCGCTCGTTCCGTGCGAGTAGGTGTTCGCGGTGTCGAAGAAGTTGATTCCGAGGTCGAGCGCGTGCTTGACAATCGCCTCGGTCTCGTCAGGACCGAGTGTCCAGAGGTGGAAGTCCTCTGACGGCTTGCCGAAGCTCATGCAGCCAACGCAGAGCTTCGAAACGGTGAGATCGGAATTTCCGAGTTTTGAGTAAAGCATTTCTTATTCCTTCCTTAATTAATTATGCAGAATATCAGACGCTTGCCGCCCAGTCGGCGAGCGCTTTTGTGTTGTCGAGCGCCGCGATCTGTCTTGAGAGGGGCGGCTTGGGTGAGGTGGAGATGTCCGGCGGCTTTTGTGAAGTTCTCCTCGCGCGACGGTAAGGAAATAGTTGAGTACGCGCAGTTACATCATGTTATCCTTTGATGTTTTCGCATCTATTATACACCGAATTTATATGATATTTCAACGGAGATTGTGTAAAGAAACTTTTAAAGCAAAAAATGGAATACATATTTCAAAAATCCTCTTGACAAATCCGCCGAGGCGTGGTATAATATAAAAAAATCCTTCCGGAGGAAAATATAATGATAGAAATCAAATTCGAGACCCCGGCGACCGGCATTTTTACGCCCGACACACCGACCGACAAGCCCGAGATCATCATCCCGGACGCGCCGATAATGAACTACGCGGGCTGCCTGCGCCCAGACCGCTGCAACGAGGCTAAGGAGCTCGGCAGGAAGTGCGTCGAGGAGGTCAAGGCGAACATCATCGCCGATTTCGAGAAGAACGAGACTTACTGTGAAAAACACCCCGGGGAGCACGTCGACATGATGGTTCACGTCTCGACCTTTGCGATCAAGAACGGCTTCATCTACATGACCTACTACGCGAATACCGGAACGGCGGCTGAAGATCCGTCGATGCAGGAGGCAAGATTCGCGATCTGCCCCGAGAACGACCCGTCCGACATGACGATAATCCGGCTTCAGAAGGTCGGCGACCTGATCGACGGAAAGAAGATCGACCGCGTCTACGACACTATTCTGATGGAGAAATCCGACGATCTGTTATATCTTATGTGGACGGCGTCGGCTGACGGGCTCTATTACCGCTTCTACACGACTTACACGATTTCGACCGCGACGGTCGGTCAGATCAGACCAAACCGCTTCAAGGTCGGAGACGTGACCAACGACTTCTCGACCACGGGCATCGTCAAGGCGCTCTCGGCGAACGGGCTCGGGCACAAGGTAATGTTCAGCGACATCGGAATCATGCAGAAGCTCTCGACCCGCGTCGAGAACGGCGTGACCTGCTATTACACCGGCGCTTACTCGGGATACTTCAACTGCATAATCAAGAGCGCCGACCTCATCACGTGGGAATACGTCGCGACGCCCGACTTCATCAATCTCTCGCTCTGGGAGAACGCCGTCTACGTCTCAGGCGACAAATGCTGGTATTTTGTCCGGCAGGAGGAGTGCATGCAGGGATTTCTGACCTGCTACGACCTCGAGAAGAAGACCTGGTCGACTCCGACGCTTATCCGCGACACACAGTCGCGTTCGGATTTCATCTTCTACAATAACGAGCTTTATCTGATTCACGCGCCTGAGAACCGCGACGGCTTCGGCATCGTGAAGATCAACCGCGAGGAGCAGGAAAAGAGCGAGCCGATAGTCGTAGCGTCGATGCACGAGAGCCTGTTCTATCCCTTCGCGAGAGTCTACGGCGAGTATGTGTATATGTCGTACACGATCGCGAGAAAGCACATAAGACTCTCGAGATTCAGAGCGGACGAGTTTCTGAAATGAACAAAAAGCGGTCAGGCATTGCCTGATCGCCTTTTTGTGCGATTATTATTTCTCGGATTCGTTGAACGCCTTGACCATCGAGGCTATCCACTCTTCACAGGAGGCTTTGTTCGCCTCGTAGTAGGAGGTGATGTTCTCGTTGCCAGCCTGGATCTGGTAGCGGAGAGCCTTTTTGGGCGAGAGCAAGAAATTGCTTTCATCGAGTGAGTCGAGCGAGTAACGGCGTCCCGCAAGCGCGAGATCGAGCATACGTACCGAGTCGTCGTCGCGCGAAGCCTTGACCTTGAGCGCGACGTCATAGAGCGCCGGAATAGTATACTCGCGCGAGTAAGCATTGAGCGCCTCTACTATTGTTCCTGTGCGTTCGAGATTCTCATCAGGAGCGGTGATTGTGATCATCTGAGCCGAGTAAGTACCGTCGAGGTGAGTGCGATAGTCCTTTTGAGTTTCATTGAGCTTCGGGTAGGGAAGTACGCCGTAGTCATCTTTCATGTTGCGCATATCATCGTTCAGCAGGTCGCCGATCTGACTGTTCGTGAAGACACAGTTACCGGGAATGAACATCTTCCATCTCGCCTGGAACGCTTCGAATTTTCCGTAGACGCCGGGATTGTCGAAGTAGAGGTCATATAGCTTCTTGTATGCGTCAACCGTCGATTCCTTGTAGAAATCAAGCTTCGGCTCATCGCCGCTGTTGTCAATCGCGATTAAACCGAGCGCCTTCGACCAGGAGTCGACCATGGCGTAATTGTCGGTTCCGAAGCCGTAGAAATCATTAGCATCATAGACCGTGTCGCCGTTGAGATCGTTGTGTATGTCCTTTACGAGGTTTGAGAAGTAATCTATCGTCCACTTGCCGTCATCGACCGTTTCGTAGAGTCCATCAATGCCATATTCCTCGGTCAGGCGCTTGTTGAAGAGCATGACATAGGCTTTCTTGATGTTGGAGTCCATGAAGTCGCCAAAGAGCAGCTTGACATGACCGCCGATCGAATACGCGTGGTTCGCGTCCTGAACATAGTAGGGCTGGGTGAGATTGACCGTGCTCACATCGTTCCAGTCGCGCAGGTATCCACCGGTGAGAACGTTTCCGAGGGAGAGATGTGTAGATGTCCAGAGATCAAACGTGTTGTCTCCCGCCAGGACATTCTGCTGTATCGCGTCAGGACCGGTTTTCCAATCGATAAGATTGAAGTTGAAACTGATGTTGTAGCGCTGTTCGACTTCGCTGTTGCGCTTGAAGATCGCGTCATTGACGACATCGCCGTCCTCTTCCTCGACAAAGAAGTTGTCGAATCCCTTCTCACCACAGATGTTGAACTCGTATCCATCGAAGTTCTTGTCCTCGAGTTTTCCGATGTACTTGTAAGGCGACTCGGTTGTCTCTGGCTCGCCAGATGATGTCGACGGCGTGTCAGACATGTCATTGGCGTCCCCGCATCCGGCAAAAGACGTGACTATGAGCGCCGCAAACAGTGTAAGTGCAATAAATTTCTTTCGCATGTGAATTCCTCCAAGATATTAACTGCGTGTAAAAAAAGCATTTTTTTCTTTCACGTCTATTGTATTATATCAAAAAATGTGGTATAATACTTTACGAATAAGGAAAAATAGCAGTGAAATTTAGCACTTTGCGGGGTGAGAGAGATGAAAGTCGCATATGAGGACAGATTCGAGAAGGATATACGCGTCGCGAACTATTACGGATATCTGGGACTTGTTGAGAATCCACTCCATCTTCACCGTCATGTCGAGACGCAGTATCTCATAAGAGGCTCAGTCGAGTTTACGGTTGATAACCGCGTATATAACGTATCGGACGGGCTTCTTGTCATTTTCCCATATCAGCCGCACGCGAACGTGAGAGCTAAAGAGGCAAAGCAGGTGTCGGCGATAATCGACCCGAACAGCTTCGAATACTATGCTCCGACATTCTTCGATTACTATCCGAAAAACAATTTCATCCCGAAGAGTGAGCTTCCTAACGGATTCCGCGACCTTATTGAATACGGTTTCCATTTGAGTCACGCTCATGAGGAAGTACCATTCCGCGAAAGACTCATTACGGATGTCACATCGGTAATCATCGGACAGGCGTTGTCGGCACTTGAGCTTGTGTCACGCCACGACGAAACCGGCTCTGAGTCAATTTCAACTATTGGAAGGATAATCAATTACTGCGTCACACACATATCGGATGACCTCTCACTCCCCACGCTTTCAGACAAGTTCTTCATAGACAAATCCTACATATCGCGGCTCTTCCGCAAAAAGCTCGGCGTCAGCTATATCGAGTTCATCGCGTCACAGCGGATCTCGACGGCGTGCGAGCTGCTCTCGAAGACCTCGAAGCCGATTACAGAGATCGCCTACGACTGCGGTTTCCACAACCAGTCGAGCTTCAACCGCGTATTCTTAGCTCAGCGCGGAATGACGCCGAGCGAGTACCGGAAG
>CAKSOR010000052.1 GCA_934477985.1 uncultured Eubacteriales bacterium | reverse complement strand
CTCGGTAAGCTGGAACTTCTCAGTGCCCTCGACCGGAAAGTACTCGATGACTATCGAGTACTTTCCGGTCGAGGGCACTGAGAAGTTCCAGCTTACCGAGCCGTCAGCCGGCGTCAGAAGCGCGCTTCCGGTCGAGCCGTTGTAATTTGACACGGTCTCCACCTTGGCGTCGGTCTTCTCCTTGTTGTAGTTTACCGCGTTTATAGTTATCTCAGACTTTGCCCGCGGAACGTCGGCGTTGCGCTGTGCGTACTCACTGTAGGCTTCCGCGTTGAGCAGATCCTGAATGTCGGCTATGTTGTAGCTGACGGTGGAGCTGTTCTTATCGGTAGCTTTATCGTCAGCCGCCGAGGCAACGACACCGAATGTCGTCCCAAGCAATGTCAATGATAAAAAACACGCAAGTAATCTTGTCGATTTGGTTTTCTTCATTAACCTTTTCCTCCTGCCAAAAATTTACTTTGAGGGAACAGAGTGATCCCTTGCCGCGCCGCGGGTCGCCTTGTAGAGCAGGTGTGGCGCAGATGCTCCGGCTTTGCGGCGTGCCTTCGGGCGATGAGCCAATCGGCGGCGCAAAAAACGGCTTTGCTCGGATGCTTCAGGCAAAACGTCGTATGACCCGTCGATTTTTTCATACAAATATAATAACATATCACGGCGAAAAAGTCAATAGCGCGTTTTTATCTGACTTTTATGTCGTGCCGTGACACAGGGGCTCCAAAAAGGCGCGAGGGCGTGTTCACATTTTCGGGACGGGCTCTTCACCTGTCTTTCACCGGTTCGACATCCGGCGATTTTGCACAGATGTAATTTCCATTTACTTTGTATGTATGGCATATCCTGGTAATTCCGCAACATTCCGGAATATATATTAATTATCAACGTAATAGTAATTTGTATTTACCTGTGCGTCAAACGTATCCTTACGACTCTTTACACAGAAGAGCATCACATTTTTTGTGCATACTATACAAATTTGAAGGCATATTTTCTACACCTATACAAAATGCACAAATCTTTCCTGAGTACCCATTTAATTTCCCTATTATGGAAGCTCTGGAAATTACTGGTATAATTTGTGCATATGAAGTAAACATTTCCATGCCGTGTGTAAACTCTCCCGCGCCTGATGTCCGCGGTGTGAATTTATTGAGTCGGTTTTCAAAGAAAAAGGAGCGCGCCCGGATTTATCCTCCGGGTACGCTCCGTGACGGTCGTGTGAATTCACCGACCGTTCATCAGCCAGACAAATCAGTGCTTGACCTGGCATGCCGCGCAATTGCCGTCGCAGTTCTCGGTCGAAATGTTGTGCTTGATGCCCTTTCGGTCATAGTAGTTCGCGATCGCCGCCTTGACAGCCTCCTCGGCGAGCACCGAGCAGTGAATCTTCTGGGGCGGAAGTCCGTCGAGAGCCTCGATGACCGCCTTGTTCGTGAGCTTCAGAGCCTCATCGACCGTCTTGCCCTTGATGAGCTCGGTCGCCATCGAAGAAGTCGCGATTGCCGCGCCGCAGCCGAATGTCTTGAACTTAACGTCATCGATGACGCCATTGTCGTCTATCTTCATATACATCTTCATGATGTCGCCGCAGACCGCGTTGCCGACTTCACCGACCGCGTTCGCGTCCTCGATCTCACCGACATTGCGCGGGTGAGCAAAATGATCCATAACTTTCTCGCTGTACATAATTATTTCTCCTTATTATTTCTTGTTCTGTGCGAGGTATTCCTCGTAGAGCGGGCTCATGTCGCGCAGTCTCTGCACGATTCCCGGGAGCTTCTCGAGGATGTAATCAATGTCCTCGTCGGTTGTGTCGCGGCTGATCGACAGTCTCAGCGAACCGTGAGCGAGCTCAACCGGGACTCCGATAGAGATCAGCACGTGCGAGGGCTCGAGCGAGGTCGACGAGCAAGCCGATCCGGTCGAGGCGCAGATGCCCGCCATATCGAGGAGGAGCAGAAGGCTCTCGCCCTCGATGAACTCGAACGAGACATTGACGTTTCCGGGGAGTCTTCCCTCACGCGGACCGTTGAGTCTCGAGTGCGGGATCTCGGAGAGGATGCCGTCGATCAGTCTGTCGCGCATCTTTTCGACGCGGGACATCTCGGGAAGTCCGGCGACCGCCATATCGAGCGCCTTCGCGAGTCCGACGATATACGGGACATTCTCAGTGCCGCCGCGCTTGCCGCGCTCCTGTCCGCCGCCGTCGATGAGGTTGAGGATTCTCGTGCCGGTCTTGATATAGAGCGCGCCGATTCCCTTCGGGGTGTGGATCTTGTGACCCGACAGGGCGAGCATGTCCACTCCGAGGTCGGCGACATTGACCGGGATGTTTCCGACCGCCTGGACGGCGTCGGTGAAGACTAAGGTCTTCGGGTTCTTCGCCTTGACGGCTTTCGCGATCTCCTTGATCGGCTCGATAGTTCCGACCTCGTTGTTCGCGAACATGCACTCGACGAGCGTCGTGTCGTCGCGCATAGCGGCCACGACCGCCTCGGGCGAGACGCGTCCGTCCGAATCGACGTCAAGGTACGTGACCTCAAAGCCCTCCTTCTCGAGCGACTCGAGCGAGTGGAGAACGGCGTGATGCTCGATTCTCGTCGAGATGATGTGCTTGCCGCGGTTCATGTTGGCATGAGCGGCGCCCTTTATCGCCCAGTTGTCCGACTCGGAACCGCATGAGGTGAAGTAGATCTCATTCGGCTTCGCGCCAAGGAGCGACGCGATCTTCTCGCGCGCTGTGGTGAGAGCCGCCTTCGCTTCTCTTCCCTTCTGATGGAGGCTCGAGGGATTTCCGTAGCCCTCACCGAAGAAGGGGAGCATAGCCTCGAGGACTTCAGGCGCGGTCTTTGTCGTCGCCGCGTTGTCGGCGTAAACGAATCTGTCTTCCATTTATATCTGAACTCCTATCTGTTGAGTAGTTTTTTTGTACGTATCTATTGTATACCATTCCGGTGCTTTTTTCAATACTTTTTCGCAAATTTTCCTGTAAACTTTTTATAAACAACGGTATTTTTCGGCTTCGGCGCAGGCGAGAGCGTCGCAGCGCTCGTTGTACGGATGCCCGGCGTGACCCTTGACCCAGTTGAACGTGACCTTGTGCACCTCAAGAAGACCGAGCAGCCGCTCCCAGAGGTCGGGATTGAGCGCCGGGGTCTTGTCCGACTTGACCCAGCCGCGCGACTTCCAGCCGTAAACCCAGCGCTTTGTGATCGAGTCGATCATGTACTTCGAATCGGAGGTCAGCGTCACCTCGCAGGGCTCTTTGAGAGCGGCGAGCGCGTTTATAGCGCCAAGAAGCTCCATGCGGTTGTTCGTGGTTCTGGGTTCGCCGCCCGACAGCTCTTTTTCTACCTTATTATATACGATGATAGCGCCCCAGCCGCCCGGACCGGGATTGTGCTTACACGCGCCGTCGGTGTAGATGTCGACATGCTTCATAATCTCACCCCATTCTCATAGCGGTCGAGGAAGATCTCCGCCCTTCCCTCTTTGACGATCCGCACGAAATCCTGAACGTTCTCTATCCGCTCCGGAAGCAGGACTCCGGCGAGCCTGTCGCGCTGACCCTGATGGTTGTCCGAGCCCGCCGATCTCAGCAGACCGTAGTTCTTCGCGTACCAGAACGCCGGCGAGTTCTCGGAATCCGGGCGGCTCGAGTTTATGACCTCGACGCCGTCGACGTCGCGCGGGATCAGCCTTATCGCCTCGATGTAACCCGCCTCGCGGAAGGGATGCGCGTGGATGACCATTCCGCCGTCTGCCCTGACCTTCTGCATGTACTCGCGCGGTTTGAGCGAAAGCTGGTCGGGGTTATCGAGCAGCCAGTTCTCGTCGAGCCCGTAGATCAGGAAGTCGTTCCCGCCCCATGTGTACTCCCACGCGAAGAAGACGTCGAGCCCGAGTCTGCCGCCCTCAGCTTTCGCGTCGAGATAGCCCGCGGTGAAGAGTTTAACGCGCTCTTCCCACGGAAGCTCGCGCGGGACGGTCGTGTTGCCGTTGAAAAAATGGTCGGTTATGAAGATGCCCGTGTATCCGAGCGACTTGTAGAACCTCGAAAGGTCTGCTCCGGTGATTCGCGAGCATTTGCTCGTCTGGCTCGTGTGGCAATGAGTTTCGTACTTGAACATGCCGTTCTCCTTTTCGAATTTTTTTCCTTCCTATATTATAACACATTTCCCGCGAAAATTCAAATATTCCGCTTGAAAAAATATCCGGGAATATTGTATAATTATTGTGAGATACGCCAACCCTCCCGGATTTTTTGCCACTATATGTATGAAGACGCTGAGGAAAAAGCGTCCGACGAAAGGATGAGTGAGATGACCAAGGAGTACGCCGACCGAATCATATGCGGCTACACAAAGAAAATCTACGGCTTCGCTCTGTCGAAGACCGGCTCAATCGAGCGCGCCGAGGAGCTGGCTTCGCGGATAACTCTCGAGGTCTACTCTTCACTTCTGAGACAGGATAGCATCCCTAATGTCGCCGGGTATGTCTGGAAGATCGCCATGAACGTCCGCGCCCGCTATGTCGACGAGCTGGCAAACGCGCCGTTCGCGCTCACTGACAACGAACCCGAAGCGGACGACTTCACCGAGGGTCTGATCGACGCCGAGACAAAATCAAAGCTGCGGCTCGAGATCGCCTACCTGTCAAGACTGCGGAGAAAGATACTCATCCTCCACTACTACAGAAACATGAAGCTCGCCGACATCGCGGGAGAGCTCTCGCTGCCGGTCGGAACGGTCAAGTGGCATCTCTCGGCGGCGCGGGACGAGCTTCGGGAAGGAATGACAAAAATGCGAAACACTGGTAACCTTGGAATAGCTCCCATCACACTCTACTGTCTCAGCCACGACGGAATTCCCGGCAAGAACGGAGCGACCGAATATTATCTCAAATCAAAGCTCGCGCAGAACATCGCGTGGGCGGCGTATCACAAGCCGCGGAGTATAAACGAGATCGCCGACGAGCTCGGCATCAGCCCGGTCTGGATCGAGGACGAGGTCGACACGCTCGAGGAGAACGGCTTTCTCGACAAGATCGGCGAGAAGTATCTGACCAACGTGCTGATTGAAGACCCTTCGCCTGAGGTCGACATAAGGACGCACGAGCTCTCCATGAAATACGTAAGGGAAATCGCGAAGACCTACGCGCCGAGAATGATCGAAGCGGCGAGAGCCTTCGGTG
Source organism: uncultured Eubacteriales bacterium (assembly GCA_934477985.1). Lineage (GTDB taxonomy): Bacteria > Bacillota > Clostridia > Oscillospirales > CAG-272 > Flemingiibacterium. Next base: position 5,574 of record CAKSOR010000052.1, on the reverse strand, counting down.
AGACAGGCGTCTATGTTCCCGGGAACGAGAAATATCTTCTCGACTGGCTCTTTACCGGGGCGGCAGCCTATCTGAAGCTCAATGTTCCGTCCGATAACGCGGCGTTCAACAAGTTCATGGTAGCGCGCAAGGACGGCGGCTGTTACATCGCGTCCGCGATAGTTGACAAGGAGTATAACCTGCCGTTCGACATGCGTGAGTACTCAGTCTGCGGTCCGATGATCCGGGGTTCAGACAAGTACCCGGTCTCCTCGTGGCAGCTCACGACCTATTTCAGCAGGATGCCATTCGATTACGCGGACAACAAGTTCGAGGACTATGAATATCTCTACGAGTTCATGACCGGACGGATAAGGAAGGAGCCCGAGAACATCGAAAAGTACCAGCGCCTGCGCGACAAGGGCTACCTGACCGGATCGGATGAGGTCAACATCATCTGCGCAAAGCAGAGCGGAGTGAATTTCAACCAAACCGACTTTTTCAGGGCGCTCCCAAGTCTGAACGAGCACGAGATGACGCTTATAAAGGAGCTGTCCGAACAGCTCGTCGCGATAATAGTTCCGCAGTATCCCGAGCACATGCGCGAGCTCGCGAAACTCTACAGCAAATCCGCAAGACTCGGAGGACGCTTCATTAACGTTCTCGCGACATCTGGAGTGCTTGAGCCGCCGACCGAAAAACGCTGCCCCGGTCTCTGCACAATCATGTTCTCGGACAAGCTGCCTGAATAACAAAAACGAGGAGTCCTCACGGACTCCTCATTTTCTTTCAATATTATAACCATACGGTTGAGAGCCGACCTCGCGGCGTCCGGACTTGCCGAGCACCTCCCGGACTATCTCGCACACACGCGGGAAATCGACGCATCGCGCCGCGGCTGCGTTGTCGCCGAGCAGCTTCAGCACGAACGAGTCGATCGCCGACGACTTCGCGAAATCATCCCCGGTCATTCCGGTCAGCATGAAGCCCTCGGGGCGTATCGAGCTGCTCTTTTCGGTCAGCGACGAACAGTCGGTCAGTCTGACCCTTCCGCGCGACGCCTCGATGACTCCTGACTCGCCGATCAGCCTGAGCGAGCTCTCAACGCCGAAGTTTCCGTTCAGAGCGCGTGCGTGCGCGCCGTTCGAGAGATTCAGCATCTCGGTTCCGATCACGATTCCGTGCGCAAGCGACTCGAAGCAGACCGCGCCGCTGACTCCGAGCTTCGTCGTCACGACGAGTTTTCCGATGCTGCCCGAGCTCTGTGCGCAGGCGGGCGCGCCGTTGTCCTCGGCAAACTCCGACGAGTCGGCGGTTAGCAGACGCCCGATGTCGCCGCGCCGGTAGAGCCTTTCGGCGAGCAGCACCTCGCGGCGGTGGCAGGCGTATTCAGCGAGCACAAAGCTCTTTCCCGAGTCCCTGACCGCGCGCTCGAGCCTCGCGAATCCGTCCGCGTCGAGCGCGGCTGGCGGCTCGCATAGCACATCGAGCTTCGCTCTGAGCGCTTTGACCGCCCAGTTCACCCGGTCAAGCCCGGACGATATGACGACCGCCTTTATGCCGCAGACGAGAAATTTCTTGTAATCGCGGAAGAGATAGACGCGCTTATTGATAAGCAGCGGCTCAGACCGCGCCGCCGCGCGCTCGTCCGGCTCAAACACCGCCGCGACTCCGGCAAAACGACCGGTGAGGTCTGAACTTATGAGCTCGAGCGCAAACCGCGCGCCGACTATACCAAGCGGTATTCTTTCCAAAGTTCAATTCACCTCACCGGTCTTCAGAATTCTTTTGCGTGAAACGGTCTTTTAAGCGAAATATTTAACGCCCGATTCGAACAGATGCTGATCCTTGTCGCCCTCGATATTGATCGCGACATTATTTCCGATTCTCTCGCTGTGACCCATCTTGCCGAGGATACGTCCGTCGGGGCTGCAAATTCCCTCGATAGCCGCTACCGAGGCGTTCGGGTTGAAGCGGATGTCCATCGTCGGCTTACCAGAGAGATCGACGTACTGGGTCGCGATCTGACCGTTCGCTGCGAGCTTTCTCAGCGTCTCCTCGCTCGCGAAGAACCTTCCCTCACCGTGCGAAATCGGGATAGTGTGGATGTCTCCGACCTCGACTCCGGCGAGCCAGGGCGACTTCACCGAAGCTACGCGCGTGTGAACCATCATCGACTGATGACGTCCGATCGCGTTGAAGGTCAGCGTCGGGCAGTCCGGAGTCATCTCGTCCATGATCTCGCCGAACGGCAGGAGTCCCGACTTGATGAGCGCCTGGAAACCGTTGCAGATTCCGAGCGCGAGTCCGTCGCGCTGATTCAAGAGCTTCATGACGGCTTCCTTGACCTTCGGGTTTCTCAGCACGGCGGTGATGAACTTGCCCGAGCCGTCCGGCTCGTCGCCGCCCGAGAATCCGCCCGGAAGCATGAGAATCTGCGAATTGTCGATGAGCTTCACGAACTCGTCGACCGCGCTCTCGAGCGCCTTCGCGCTGAGGTTGCGGAGGACGAAGATGTCGGCTTCCGCCCCGGCTTTCTCGAATCTGCGCATCGTGTCATACTCGCAGTTCGTACCCGGGAAGACCGGGATGACGACTCTCGGCTTCGCGACTTTGACGGTCGGGTTGTACTCGCGCTTGCTCCAGCTGTAATATGTGATCTCCTCGTCGGCGATCTCCGGGGTCTTCGTCGGGAAGACCTTTTCGAGCGAGCCCTCCCAGATATTCTGGATTTCATCGAGCCCGACGGTCTCAGAGCCGGCGGTGATCGTCTGCTCCTCGGTTGTCACGCCGATGATGTCGCCGATCTCCTCCTCGGTCTCGACGAGGAACGCGCCGTATCTCAGCTTCAGCGCCTTCTCGGGATCGTAGCCCATGAATCTGAAGCCGATCCGGTTGCCGAGGCACATCTTGACGACGCCCTCGAGCACTCCGCCCATGTCGACCGCCCAGACAGCCTTTGCCTTGCCCTCGCTGATGAGCTTGTGCACCTCATCGAAGACGTACTCGAGGCTCTTGAAGTCGGGCAGTCCGTCGTCGGTGTAATTCGGTTCGATCAGGCAGACATTGTCGCCAGCCGCCTTGAACTCAGGCGTTACGACGCTCTTGGCGTCGAACGGAGCGATCGCGAAGGAAATCAGTGTCGGCGGCACGTCGATCTTCTCAAAGCTGCCCGACATCGAGTCCTTTCCGCCGATAGCCGCGAGCTTGAGTCCGACCTGCGCCTCGAAAGCGCCGAGAAGCGCCGCCATAGGCTTGCCCCAGCGAGCCGCCTCATCGCGGAGTCTCTCGAAATACTCCTGGAAGGTGAGGTACGCCGTCTTGTAGTCGACTCCGGCGGCGACCAGCTTCGCGACCGACTCGACGACCGCGTACTCCGCGCCGTGGAACGGGCTCTTCGACGAGAGGAACGGGTCGAAACCGTAAGCCATAACCGAGCAGGTGTCAGTCTCGCCGTGCAGAACCGGGATCTTCGCCGCCATGTACTGCGGAGCGGTTATCTGATACCTTCCGCCGTAGGGCATGACGACCGTGCCCGCGCCGATCGAGCTGTCGAATCTCTCGACGAGTCCGCGCTGCGAGCAGATGTTGAGGTCTCCGATGACGCGCTTCAGCGTGTCGCGGAATCTCTCGCCGGTCTTCTCCTTATAGAATCCGTTCAGGATGCCGTCGGTGTCGACCTTTTCTACATATACCGAGGTGTGCTTCTCAGCGCCGTTGGAGTTCAGGAACTCGCGCGAGATATCGATGATAACATTGCCGTTCCACTCCATTCTGAGCCGCGGAAGCTCGGTGACCTCGGCGACTATGGTAGCCTCGAGGTTCTCGCGTCCGGCGAGCCCGATGAACTTTTCGGCGTCAGCCGCGTCGACGACGACTGCCATGCGCTCCTGAGACTCGGATATCGCGAGCTCAGTGCCGTCGAGTCCCTCGTACTTCTTCGGGACTTTCGAGAGGTCGATGTAAAGCCCGTCCGCGAGCTCTCCGATAGCGACCGAGACTCCGCCCGCGCCGAAATCGTTGCAGCGCTTTATCAGTCTCGTGACCTCGGGGTCGCGGAAGAGACGCTGAATCTTGCGCTCCTCGGGCGGGTTGCCCTTCTGAACCTCAGCGCCGCAGGTCGAGAGCGAGCTCGAGTCGTGCGCTTTCGAAGAGCCGGTAGCTCCGCCGCAGCCGTCGCGTCCGGTGCGTCCGCCGAGCAGTATAACCTTGTCGCCCGGCTTCGGAACTTCGCGGATGACGTTCTCAGCCGGAGCCGCGCCGACAACCGCGCCGACCTCGAGGTGCTTCGCGACGTAATTTTCGTGGTAAATCTCGTAAACTCCGCCGGTGGCGAGTCCGATCTGGTTTCCGTAGGACGAATAGCCGGCAGCCGCGCCGTGAGTGATCTTCGACTGCGGGAGCTTGCCGGGGAGAGTCTCGGAAATCGGCTTTCTGGGGTCAGCGCAGCCGGTGACTCTCATCGCCTGGTAGACATAGGCTCTGCCCGAGAGCGGGTCGCGGATAGCGCCGCCAAGGCAGGTCGCCGCGCCGCCGAAGGGCTCGATCTCGGTCGGGTGATTGTGCGTCTCGTTCTTGAACATGAGCAGCCAATCCTCGCTCTGTCCGTCGACATCGACCTTGATCTTCACCGAGCAGGCGTTGATCTCCTCGGAATCGTCGAGGTTCCTGAGGTCGCCGGTCTTCTTGAGGTACTTCGCGCCTATCGTAGCGAGATCCATCAGCGTGACCGGGCGCTTCTTGCCGCCGTAAACCGTGCGGCGGTCGTACATATACTCGGCGTAAGCCTCCGAGATGAAGTCATCCTCGACCTCGATGTGGTCGATGTGAGTTCCGAAGGTGGTGTGGCGGCAGTGATCCGACCAGTAGGAGTCGATGAGTCTGAGCTCGGAGATAGTCGGGTCGCGCTTTTCGGAGATGAAATACTCCTGGCAGAACTTCAGGTCGTCGGCGTCCATCGCGAGCGAATACTTCGAGACAAACGCCGCGAGCTCGCTCTCGTCGAGCTCTATGAAGCCCTCAAGCGTCTCTACAGTCGTCGGAATGTCGAGCTTCATCTCGAGCGTCTCGGGGAGCCCGAGCGACGCCTCGCGGCTCTCGACCGGGTTGATGACATAGCGCTTGATCTTCGCGACATCCTCATCGCTCAGCTTTCCGGTGAGGATATAGACCTTCGCGGTGCGGACAGTCGGACGGTCCGCGAGCGTCAGGAGCTGAATGCACTGAGAGCAGGAATCGGCGCGCTGGTCGAACTGTCCGGGAAGGTATTCGACCGCGAAAACAGTGTCGTCAGCCGAATTGCCGAGCTCATCGGGAACGATGTCGCTCTGCGGCTCAGAGAATATCGTGTGCTTCGCGCGTTCAAAGACCTCGGGAGTGATGCCCTCAACGTCATAGCGATTGATCAAGCGTACGCGGGAAAGCCCGTCGATACCGAGAATCGTGCGCAGCTCGCCCGCGAGCTGGCGCGCCTCGACGTCAAAGCCGGGTCGTTTCTCAACGTAGATGCGTGAAACCATGGAGTTCCGCCCTTCCATTAAAACTTGCAAAGTTGGCTGTTCGCATAACCGTTTCATGATATCCCACTCTTGAGAG